>JASLHQ010000066.1 GCA_030152265.1 Savagea sp. | reverse complement strand
CCCTTTTTTATCAATCTCTTTTCATTATACGGCTAAAAAAAATCGAACTCAAGCGTACGTTTCACTTTCATTTCATTTTTTTATGAAGTTTCTTCTTTTGTTCTTATTTTGTTCACGTTTCACATTTGCATCGATTCGTATGAAATGACACTTTCTTCTGAAATAAAAAACAGTCACTTCCCGAGGAAGTGACTGTCTTCATTCGATTACCACCAAACGATTGTAAGCATTGCGAGTGGTACGAGTCCACCTAAGATCATGCCTGTGTACATGAAGAATTGTGGAATCCCGTGTTCTTCTTCCGCCATGTGCATGAAGTAGTAAAATTGTAATCCTACTAAAACTGCTGCGATTAAAAGAACCATTGGTAATACGAAGTATCCTGACATGCCGAGTACATCATTTTGGTACGCAACGACCATACCGAATGAGCAGAGCGTCAAGAAAATCATTAAAGAGAACATCATAATTTGATTGCGCATACCTTCTTTACCGCGTTTGCGATTGAGTTGTTGTTGCGCTGGAGTACGTTTCGTAACTTGAATTTCAGCCATTTTAACCAATCACTCCCATCAAGTATACTACCGTGAAGATGAACACCCACACGACGTCGATGAAGTGCCAGTACAATGAGAATGTATAGTACTTCGTAGCGTTGTAAAGGTTCAATCCACGTTTCGCGTTACGCCAGATTAACAATGTGATCCATACGAGACCTACAGCAACGTGAAGTCCGTGTGTACCGACTAATGTGAAAAATGCTGACGCGAACGCTGAACTACCAAATGTGAAGCCTAAGCCAACGTAGTGCACGAACTCGTAAACTTCTACCATTAAGAAACCTGTACCGAGAAGTGCTGTAATTGACATCCAAATTTGCATCTTCTTGAAGTTGAAGTTACGCATATGGTAAACCGCGTAAACACTCGTTAATGAAGATGTTAAAAGTAAAAGTGTCATGACGAGAACTAATTTCAAGTCATATAAGCTTTGCGTCGTATGTTCGAATCCGTCTGGACCGCTGTTACGAAGCGCCAAATACGTTGCGAATAAAGTTGCGAATAAAATTGTCTCTCCGCCTAAGAATAACCAGAAACCAACAAACTTGTTTTTCGCCTCAAGTGTAGCACGTTCTGGGTGCTCCGGCCAAGTTTCAGGGGTGAACTTGTGATTTAAAACATCCATTTAATTATGCCCCCTCTGCGCAATTTCTTTTTCCGTCTGAAGTACTTCTTCTTTCGTTACGTAGAAGCCTAAGTCATCGCGTACAGAACGAGCTGCCATCGCGAAGAATGTTACGACTAAACCACCTACGAGAACTGGTAAGCCCCAAGCATGTTCTAAACGGAACATCGCACCGAAACCTGCGATGAATAAACCTAATGTCATAATGAACGGAAGAATTGATCCGTAAGGCATGTGGATATCTTTCACTGGCTCTGCAGGTAAGAATCCTGATTCGTTCCCATCCATTTTTTCTAACCAAACTGAATCCAATCCACGCACGAGTGGCGTTTGTGGGAAGTTGTAGAATGGTGGTGGTGAAGGAATCGCCCACTCAAGCGTACGTCCGTCTCCCCATGGGTCGTTACCGACACGCTCATTTTTAATTGTTGCCATAATCGCGTTAAACACGAGAATGATAACACCGATACCCATTGAAATAGCACCGATTGTTGAGATCATGTTTGCTAAGTCCCAACCTTGGTCTGGCATGTATGTCCAAACACGACGTGGCATTCCCCAGAATCCTAACCAGTGTTGAATTAAGAATGTCATGTGGAAACCGATGAAGAAGAACACGAATGTGATCTTTCCGAGTGTTTCGTTTAACATCGTACCGAACATTTTTGGCCACCAGTAGTGTGTACCAGCTAAAATTGCGAGCACTACCCCACCGACGATTACGTAGTGGAAGTGAGCTACGATAAAGTAAGAGTCATGTAATTGGTAGTCAAGTGGTGCAGAACCCTGCATAACACCTGTTACCCCACCCATAACGAATGATGGAATGAAACCTAATGCGTAAAGCATTGGTGTTGTTACTTTAATGCTACCGCCCCACATCGTTAAGAGCCAGTTGAAGATCTTAACCCCTGTAGGTACTGCAATTGCCATTGTTGCAACCGCGAAGATCGCGTTCGCTGTTGGTCCAAGACCTACCGTGAACATATGGTGAGCCCAAACCATGAATCCTAAGAAACCGATTAATACTGTTGCGAATACCATTGATGGGTATCCGAAAAGACGTTTACGAGCAAACGTTGAGAAGATCTCAGAGAAAATACCGAATGCTGGTAAAATTAAAATGTAAACTTCAGGGTGACCGAAGATCCAGAAGATATGCTCCCAAATGATCGTGTTACCACCCATTAAGTGGTTGAAGAATTGTCCACCGAACATACGGTCAAATGTTAAGAAGAAAAGACCTACTGTTAATGGTGGGAAAGCGAATAAAATCATCGCTGATGCGATAAACGTAGTCCATGTGAATAATGGCATACGCATGTAAGTCATACCTGGTGCACGCATGTTAATGATCGTAACTAAGAAGTTAATACCCGCCATTAACGTACCAGCACCTGCAATTTGTAAACCTAATGCATAGAAGTCAATACCATGTCCTGGTGATACGAGTGAAAGTGATGCGTATGAAGTCCATCCAGCATCAGGAACCTCACCGAATAACCAAGATAAGTTAAGGAAAATACCTCCGAGCATGAACATCCAAAAACCTAATGAGTTAATAAATGGGAATGCAACGTCACGCGCTCCAATTTGAAGCGGAACAATCGCGTTCATAAATCCGAATAATATCGGCATAGCAGCTAAGAAAATCATCGTCGTACCGTGCATCGTAATTAAATCGTTGAACATACCCGCTGTTACGAAATCGTTTTGCGGAGTAAGTAATTGCCAACGAATGAAGAGCGCTTCAATACCACCGAGTACGAAGAAGAACGCTCCCCCGAGGAGATAAAGAATACCGATTTTCTTATGGTCGACTGTCGTCATCCAGTCCCATACTGCTGCGCCAAAGCCTTTCTTTTGAGCAACTGAACTCACGTTGTTACCTCCTATCCAAAATTCTAGTCATTATTTTTCTTCTACTTTAAGACCCATCAAGTACTCGACTAAAGCGTCCATTTCGTCATTCGAAATTTGGTCTTCGCCGTATGATGGCATTTTGTTACCTGGTTTGTTCTTTTGTGTATCGCGGATCCAGTCTTCTAAGTTCTCTGCGTCATGTGGCATGAACCCTGCAACACGGTTACGGTCACCGAATGTCGCTAAGTTTGGACCTTGTGTACCTGATTGTTTTACGCCACCTTGAACTGCTGTTGCGTCCGTCGCGTGACATCCGATACATCCGCTCTGTACGAATACTTCTTCACCTTTTTGGTTCGCTACTGGTTTTTCGTCTGCAGTGTTTTGCATCGCTACAACCCACTCGTCGAATTCAGCACGTGGAAGTGATTTTACTTTGAAGTCCATCAATGCGTGTGACGGTCCGCAAAGCTCCGCACATTTACCATAGAATACGCCATCGCGTAAATCTTTAGATTCTTTTTCGAATACTAAGTAGAACTTGTTCACGTTCTCAACGTTCGTGTCAAGTTTACCCCCTACTGCCGGAATCCAGAATGAGTGTTTTACGTCAGCTGCAATTAAGTTGAAGTATACTTTCTCATCTGTTGGTACTACTAATTCTTGTGCAGTAATAATTCCGAGGTCTTTGTATTCAAATTCCCACCAGTATAATTTTGCTGTAACGTCTACGACTAAGTTTTCCGGATTACCTTCTTCGTCCGTAGCACCCATCGCTGAAACGTCACCTAACTTATACGTGTAATAAACTGTAACAACTGCGAAAATCAATACGAGAATAATTGGGATAACCGTCCAGACCATCTCGAGGAAGTGACTTCCTTCTGTCTGTTCTGGGATATGATCTTCCCCTAATTTTGAACGTCTAAATTTCACGAGTGCAATTGTATAAATTGTGACGACTACGAAAATAACCGATAACATAATTGCCGCTGCAATCATTAACAAGTTAAATTGGTCACGTCCGACTTGTCCTGCTGGCATGAGTGTAGAAATTTCTTCTTGACCACACCCAGCTAAGAAAATCGCGAGCACCGTTAAAAGTGAAAAGAGACGCCACTTTTTAAGTCCTTTTTTCATCGCTTATGAATACCTCTCTTTCCAAATAAAATAATAAGTTATGAGGACTACTAACCTCTTTTATGATGAATTCTACATATCAGAAAGAATTCCGTAGTTAGATGAAGATCGAGAAGATGATCATCGAGACGAATAAAATCGTCATGTAGTTGATGGAATAGACGAACATCCCTGTCGCCCACTTCATATCATCTTTCGCTTTGAAACCTCTCACCGACAAAATGAGCCAACCGATATTGAGTACTGTCGCAAGCAGGATAAATCCGATTCCGAGTTCTTTCAATAAGAACGGTAGTGGGAATAACAACAAAATCCATCCGAGAATGGAAATTTTCGTTCGTTTAAATCCTTTCACGACTGGTAACATTGGAATGCTCGCTGCTCTGTACTCTTCCGTTCTGCGCATCGCTAACGCATAGAAATGCGGTGGTTGCCATGCGAACATGATGAGAAACAGTGCCCAAGCACCAAATCCTAGCGTCGGTTCAACTGCTGCCCAACCGATGAGCGGTGGGATAGCCCCTGAGAAGCTTCCGACTACTGTGTTGCTAACGTGCTTGCGCTTAGACCACATGGAATAAATGACAACGTAACTGACAACTCCTGCAACCCCGAGCCATCCTGCGACGTTATTAATAGAGAAGAGAAATAACTCCCCTGCAATAATAAACACCATCGCGATGGTGAAGACTGCTTTTCCGTCAAAACGCCCCGTTACCGTCGGACGTTCTTTCGTGCGCGTCATCAGCGGATCGATATCACGGTCAATCCAGTTGTTCATCGCAGCGGAACCTGCAATGATTAGCGCCGTACCTAACAACGTTAATACGAGTAAGTCTAAACTGTGAAGAAAACTTTTGTTGGTGAATTGAAATGCCAGAAATAGGCCTGTGAACGTCGTAATTAAATTGGAGTTCACAATTCCGATTTTAATAAGTGCTAAAAATTCTTTCACAAATGACTTCGTTTCGACTTCTTTTTTGACATTTTGTGAAATCGCACGCCCATTTGACATAGTAACCCTCCTTTCAAAGTTATCTTAAAGCTTACTACTATACTTCACTATAACGAAAATTCGAGAAAATTTCTAGAGTAATTCACAATTATCTCGAATTTCCATGGTAATACGACTAAATACGTCGTCACTTACTTATAGTAAATCATTTCCCCACTTCTTTTGTGAAGTTAAAACGTCTTTTTTATGAACAAATTGTGAAAAACCGTTTGAAAATTCGTTTGTGAATTGAATAACATTGTTTTTTACACATTTTTTCGCTATCATCATGACAGTGCGAAACAAGTGAAAAGCACAATTTTTTATAAAAGTAGGTGTATCTCATTTGCGATACAGTAAAAATTTAAAATGGTTCGGTCTCATTTCGACAATCGGAATGTTGTTTATTTTACTCGGGGGCGCGCTCGTCACAAAAACGGATAGCGGGATGGGTTGTGGACGCCATTGGCCAGGGTGTAATGGAAAACTGATTCCCGATGTCATTACGACAGAAGTGTTAATTGAGTTCTCGCACCGTCTCGTCACAGGAGTCGTCGGAATTGCGATCGTTCTTCTCGCTGTCTGGTCGTGGAAAGCGCTCGGACACATTCGCGAAACGAAGTTTTTAGCGATTACAGCTGTCTTCTTCCTCATCTTGCAAGCGCTCATCGGAGCAGCTCAAGTGTTGTGGGGACAAGGTGATTTCATCTTAGCGCTTCATTTCGGAATATCGTTAATTTCATTCGCAGCTGTTTTGTTACTGACGCTCATCGTCTTTGAAGTCGATAAAAAATTCGATGCAGACGGTGTACGCTTCGGTTCGACATTGCGCTTTCATACGATTGGTATTACCGTTTACGCTTATTTAGTCATTTATACTGGCGCACTCGTACGCCATACGAATTCTGAGCTCGTCTGTTCTTCGTGGCCGTTTTGTCATGATGGTTCTGCTGGAACTTCACTCATGCCGTCCTCTTTCGAAGAATGGGTACAAATGGGACACCGTCTCGCAGCTGGTCTGTTATTCCTTTGGATCGTGTTCGCTGCTGTTCATGCGGTGAAACATTATAAAGACCAACGTGTACTATATTGGGGTTGGATTATCGCTGCTACACTTGTAACATTACAAGTCATTGCAGGCGCGATCGTCATCTTCACAAAAGCGAACTTAATTATCGCGATGTTCCACTCTTTATTCGTCACATTGTTGTTCGGCTTACTCACGTATTTCATTTTATTACTTTATCGTTCAAAACAATAAAGCACGTTCCTTTTCGATGTTCGACGTCGGAAAGGAATTTTTTTATGAAAAAAAGCAAGCGGAAACGAAAATCTCGTCTCCACTTGCTTTTTTTAATGTTCCATTTCGATTAACAAATCACCCGGTGCGATTGAATCGCCTGCTGTGACGTGAATTTTCTTCACGACACCGTCAAATGGCGCTTGGATTGTCGTTTCCATTTTCATCGCTTCCGTGATGAGTAAGTGCTCTCCTCGGCGTACGCGAGTACCTTCTGCTGTCGCTACTTGCAACACTGTTCCTGGCATTGTCGCTCCGATATGAGCATCGTTCGATGGATCTGCTTTTTGTTTATTTTCTGTGTCAGATTCAGCGTGAACGTCTTGAATGATCACTTCACGAGGCTGACCGTTCAATTCGAAGAAGATGACACGTGTACCATCGGATTGTGGTTCTCCGACTGATACAAGTTTGACGATCAATGTCTTTCCTTTTTGAATCGTCACTTCGATTTCTTCCCCTAGACGCATTCCGTATAAGAACTCTGGCGTGTCGATTACCGATACGTCTCCGAATTCTTTCAACGTCGCCGCATACTCTTCGAACACTTTCGGATAGAGAGCGTACGCTAATACGTCTTTCTTCGTCACCGGACGCTCTAACATCGGTGCTACTTTTTGTTCTAATTCTTCAAAGTCCACTGGCTCTAACAATTCGCCTGGACGAACTGTAATTGGCTCGCGGTCTTTTAAGATGACTTTCTGAAGTTCTTTCGGGAAGCCACCGTGTGGTTGACCTAAATATCCTTGGAAGAACTCGATGACTGAGTCTGGGAAATCGATCGTGTCGCCACGCTCGATGACAGACTGCTCGTCCAAATCGTTTTGAACCATGAACAATGCCATATCGCCGACAACTTTCGATGAAGGCGTTACTTTCACGACGTCACCGAACATTAAGTTCACACGTGAATACATATCTTTCACTTCATCCCAACGCTCTGCGAGTCCTACTGCACGAGCTTGTTGTTGAAGGTTTGAATATTGTCCACCTGGCATTTCGTGCACGTAAATTTCGGAATGCGGGCTGTTCATGCCACTTTCAAAATGCTGATAGTATTTGCGAATATCTTCCCAATAGTAAGATAATTGTTCGAGCGATTCGATATTAGCGTTCATCGCACGTTCTCCATGTTGAATCGCATAGTACAATGAGCTCGCTGACGGTTGCGACGTAAGTCCAGCCATCGACCCGAGCGCTGTATCGACGATATCTACACCTGCTTCAATTGCTCGCGCATACGTGTATACACCGTTACCGCTCGTATCATGTGTGTGCAAGTGAATTGGAATATCGACTGTTTCTTTCAATTCTGAAATTAAACGATACGCCGCTTCCGGTTTTAATAAACCAGCCATATCTTTCAATCCGAGAATGTGCGCACCTGTCGCTTCTAATTCTTTCGCCATATCTTTGTAGTATTGCACCGTATACTTCGCACGTGAGTCATCTAAAATGTCCCCTGTATAGCAAAGTGTCGCTTCTGCAATTTTGCCCGTTTGACGAACTTCGTCAATCGCAACTTCCATTCCTTTAATCCAGTTTAAACTGTCGAAAATACGGAAGACGTCAATGCCTGACTGTGCCGACTCTTGAACGAATTCACGGATGACATTGTCTGGGTAGTTCGTGTATCCGACAGCGTTTGCACCGCGCAGTAACATTTGGAACATAACGTTCGGAATTTGTTTACGCATACGTTCAAGACGTTGCCACGGATCTTCTTTTAAGAAACGGTACGATACGTCGAACGTCGCGCCGCCCCACATTTCGAATGAGAACAAGTCCGGAAGTAAATGCGCTGCTTCACTTGCGATATTCGTCATATCTGACGTACGAACACGCGTCGCTAACAATGACTGATGCGCGTCACGGAAAGTCGTATCTGTCAACAAGACGTTCTGTTGGTCTTTCACCCATTGAACGAGTCCATCTGCGCCGCGCTCATCGAGAATTTGTTTCGTACCTGGTTGAGGTGCTCCTGACAAATCAACGATCGGCTTGCGTGGGTGATGGAAAATCGGTTTCGAATCGTTACCGATTTCAGGGAAACCGTTCACCGTAATATTTCCGAGGTAATTTAAAATTTTCGTACCACGGTCTTTACGCGGTTTAAATTCGAATAGCTCAGGCGTCGTATCGATAAAGCTCGTATCGTAGTTTCCTGTTAAGAAATCTGGATGACGAACGACGTTTTCTAAAAACGGAATGTTCGTTTTAATTCCGCGAATACGGAACTCTTGCAAGTTACGGTCCATTTTCGTCGCTGCTTCTTCAAATGACATTCCCCATGTCGAAACTTTTACGAGCAACGAGTCGTAATACGGTGTAATGATCGCTCCTTGGAAACCGTTCCCCGCATCTAAACGAACTCCGAATCCTCCACCTGAACGATATACAGAAAGACGACCTGTATCAGGCATAAAGTCATTTAACGGGTCTTCTGTAGTAACGCGTGATTGAATCGCATATCCGAATAATGGAATATTTTGTTGTGCCGGAACTTTGGCAACGCTTTCATGGAGGCGCTCACCATTCGCTACGTGAATTTGTGTATGGACGATATCGATTCCTGTCACCATCTCAGTAATCGTATGTTCTACTTGGATACGTGGGTTTACTTCGATGAAGTAAAATTTACCGTCTGCAACTAAAAATTCGACAGTACCAGCGTTAACGTACTCGATTTCTTTCATCAAGTGAACCGCTGCGTTACAAATATCTGCACGCAACTCGTCTGACAATGAAATCGATGGTGCAATTTCTACAACCTTTTGGTGACGACGTTGAATCGAGCAGTCTCGCTCGTATAAGTGAACGACGTTACCGTATTTGTCCGCAATAATTTGGACTTCGATATGTTTTGGATTTTGAACAAACTTTTCGACATACACTTCGTCTGAACCGAATGCTGATTTCGCTTCGGATTTTGCACGGTTGTAAGCTTCGACGACTTCGTCTGCTTTTTCAACGATACGCATTCCGCGTCCGCCACCACCGAGTGACGCTTTAATAATAATTGGATATCCGTGTTCCTCACCGAATTGTACAACTTCTTCCACCGATGATACAGGTCCATCGCTACCAGGTATAACAGGTATACCTGCATTGATCGCTTGCGTACGCGCTTTCACTTTGTCACCGAACATATTCAAGTGCTTTGAAGTCGGTCCGATGAAAATGATCCCCTCTTCTTCGAGACGACGAGCGAACTCTTCGTTCTCTGCTAAAAATCCATATCCTGGGTGAATGGCATTGGCGCCACTCTCTTTCGCAATTTGGATGATGCCCTCGATATCCAAATATGCATCGATTGGCTTTTTCCCTTCTCCCACCAAGTATGATTCATCCGCTTTGTAACGGTGGAATGAACCACGGTCTTCTGCCGAGTAAATCCCGACTGTCGGAATATTTAATTCCGTACACGCGCGGAAAATTCGGATAGCGATCTCTCCACGGTTCGCTACTAAAATTTTCTCAATTTGTTGTTGCGCCATATTACTACACTCCCTTATCGCTTAATTCTTTTTTAACAAACATGGATACATTCATCAGTATCCCTAAAGCTAAAGATAACAGAATAAAGCTCGTTCCGCCATAACTAATAAATGGTAATGTTACTCCAGTAAGTGGAATTACGCTCGTTAAACCGCCGATATTCAGGACAGTTTGGATGCCGAATAAACTTCCTAAACCGAACGCTAACATGCGAGCTTGCGGGCTTTTCGTCTTCAATCCAATCGAAAATGCCCGGAAGACGATGAAGCCAATTCCTCCCAAAACAATTGTCGTACCAATTATTCCTAATTCTTCGCTAATGACCGCAAAAATCATATCGGTATGGGGTTCTGGTAAGTAACCGAGCTTTTGAACAGATTGCCCGAGACCGAGTCCGGTAAGTCCACCGCTTCCGATTGCTAAGAAGCTATTAATAATTTGGAATCCCGAGCCATCCGGATATTTGAATGGGTCCATAAAGGCCATCAATCGCCCTTGACGACTTCCTGTCAAAATCGATTGACTTTTAAATAACAGTAATATCCCGATCATCGGTATGAGCACGATAAACATCGCGACAATCATACGCGTGAATGACTTCCAACTTAAACCGCTCGCCATGATTACCGTCATAGCTACAAACACGATAATAAGCGTCGCCCCTACGTCGGTTTCTAACATGACAAGCCCTGCTGTCATTCCTAAAATGAACAGAGGAGGACCTACTGATTTATTAAATTGCTCCAATGTACCCTTCTCATTTTTTTTAGCAAAAAAACTAGAAAAATACAAGATAATAATGATTTTTGCAAATTCAGATGGCTGGAAATTTCCGATCGGTGTACGAATCCAACTTTTCGAACCTACTTCTTCTTTACCAAACCCAAAAATTAAGACGGAAAATAAAGAAGCAATCATTACGATGACCATCGCAACCATCACTTTTTTATTTTTGTAATGTTGATGTGGAATTGCTGCGACGACAAAAAACAAAGGGATCGCTAGCAGTACGTGTTTTAACTGTTTCGAAAAATAATATGTCGAATCATCAAACTTGTTCAGCCCTTGAATCATGCTGGAACTGTACACCATGAGCAAGCCGAATAGCGCTAAAATAATATATGTAATAAAGAGGGGGTAATCGAAATGTTTGTACATTTTTTTTACAGTGTTCTTCAAGTCTTTCTCCTGCCAATCCGTAAACAAAAAACTCAAACTTAAAAACTAGTTTGAGTTTAGCTGTTATTTTTTCATATATAACTCGTGCAATGCGTTCATTTCTTGCTCTAAACGCGTCAAAATTTCTTTGCCGACTTCGCTATCGATCAAGTCTAATTTAACAGCGAAATCAATCTCACGCGATAGGCCATACATTTGTGTATCTAGCACTTCTTCATAAAGCGGACATTGTGGCATCGTTAAATGATCCATTTGCACTTTAATGAGTTGGGCAATTTTCTCCGCATCTTCCAGCAGTTGCTCAAGCGCTCGTTCTCTGTATGTTTGTTGAACTTTTATTTCCATGAGGACGCCCCCAATTACGTTAAAATACGTTCATTGTTATCAAAGTAAATTGTAACTTTACCGCGATGAAATTGCAAGTAATTGGGTTGCTTTTATCATGTGCATCTTTTTTATCCTTTTTAAATTGTGTCAAATTTTCGAACTTTTCAATTTCTTTCATTTTTCCTCGTTTTTTTCAACGGTTTCTTTCTCGCTCTTTTCACGATATACTAAATAAGTAAGAGAAAAGGGAGGGTTTATCATGAATTTCATGGTACCTATTAAAGGTAAAGTACAATTCGCTATTACACTCGATCCAACTGTTTGGATTTTTGATGACCGTCGCATCGACTTAGAACAATTTTTCCATACGACGTATGAAGAGGTCGACGAAGATACGAAATATTTAGAAGGAATGGGGAAACATTGGTCCCGAGAGATTATGGAAGGGTCTACAGCTCCTCCGACATTGAAAGCGGAAGAAAAATTTTCGCTGAAAAAAGAATTGAAGGATACGCTCGGCATTCATTTCAAACATTTTTTGAAAAATGCTGAACCGGACGAAGATGCAACGACGATTGTCTTTGAGCAAACGACAGGTGAAGAAGTGGCGATTCCATATGACCGCTTAAACGATGTCATTTTACAGTACAGTTTACGCGGCAAGCCGTTGCGTGAAGACGGGCCGATCCACGTTTTATTCGCGGATGGTTCAAACGTGAAAGACCCGATTCGTCACGTGCAAGCGATCCGCATCGAATAGAGGTGATAGTATGAGAGTACAATGTGCACTTTGCGATAAAATCGACAACATTCCTGATTTTTCAACAGTCGCTAAAAAATTGCGCAACAAACCGATTCGCACGTATTTATGTGAACAATGCGATACGCGCATTACCGAAAATACAGAAGCGCGCATCGCGACAGGTCGATTCAAATTGTATCGCAGCTCCCATACGACAGAAGATCAATTTTAAACGACAACTGTCCATATAGTACGGACAGACAAAAATACGACGCATTCCGTTAAGGAACACGTCGTATTTTTTATTGTGCTGCTTCTCGTCGATCATCTGCCATACGGCGCACGCGATATAAAATTAAAATCGCTGCTGCGACGAGCAACCCTTCGACAACAGGTAAATAAATCGCTAAAAACGTCAAAATTAAACAACCTAATGCGAGTGACACATATACGATAATGTTTTGCCACCATTTAATTTTACGCGCAAATCCTAATTTGTAAACAAAAGCAGATAATAGTAAGACTAGGACGAATAGAATCATCCCACCCGTATCGATGTCAGGAGCATTCTCATAAATGAGACGAGAAATCCCCGTCATCCGTTCATACGCGCGCTCTAAATCTTTCGCATCTTCCATCTCACACTCTCCTCCTCATTCACGTTCATTTTATGATTCAGCAAGTTTGCTTTTCTTTTTCATCTTTTCACGTTCGTTTTTGTCCAAAATCTTTTTACGCATACGAATCGACTCCGGTGTCACTTCACAATATTCATCGTCACCGATATATTGAAGCGCTTCTTCCAACGTTAAAATACGTGGTTTTTTCGTCGATACCGTTTGGTCTTTCGTCGCTGAACGAACGTTCGTCGCGTGTTTTTGTTTCGTCAAGTTGATCGTTAAATCATTTTCACGTGTATTTTCACCGACGATCATTCCTGCATAAATCGGCGTGCCCGCTTCTACGAACATCGTTCCACGATCTTCGAGCTGCATAACACTGTAAGCTGTAACGACACCGTTTTCCATCGAAACGAGCGCTCCGTTACGTCTTCCACCAATTTTAGCATTAATATATGGTTTATATGTGTCAAATGTGTGATTGATAATTCCGTATCCGCGAGTCAAAGTTAAAAACTCTGTCGTATATCCGATCAATCCACGTGCAGGCACTAAAAAGACGACACGCACTTGACCGTTTCCTGTGTTCACCATATCGAGCATTTCACCTTTACGTTGCCCGAGTGACTCGATAACACCGCCTGAATATTCTTCCGGTACGTCAATTTGAACGCGTTCGAACGGTTCACATTTCACACCGTCAATTTCACGGATGATGACTTCTGGTTTTGACACTTGAAGTTCATATCCTTCACGACGCATATTTTCGATTAAAATCGATAAGTGGAGCTCTCCACGTCCTGAA
>JASLHQ010000001.1 GCA_030152265.1 Savagea sp. | reverse complement strand
GTCGTGTTATTTCTTCGATCATTTCTTCTTTTGACCAGCGGAGTTGAAGAGGTTCATATACGAACTGCTCGCCTTCTCGCTTCAATAAAAGACGCCCTGTATCGTGGACGTAAAATAAATGCGCATTGTCCAATGTCGCTTGTAACGGCTTTTGTCCCATCACTTCTGCGTATTGTCGTTCTTTTTTAACGACCGCTTCCGCAATCGCTTCATTATGTTCGACGAGTCGTATTAAAGCGTCGACTTGAATTTGTTTGAACGGCTCGTACGCCGCATCGATATACAATAAGCCTGCTTCATTGAAAAATTCATTCATGAGATAGACGAAAAATGACGTGTAGTTATCCGTCGCATCAACCGCTTCGTGCAATTGGCGTAAAATTTCTTTCGTATACGTCGTTTCACGGAATGTGCGAACCATTTGATCGACGTAGCGGTGCATCGTTTCACGATCAAATTCCGTATGTGTTGCCATCTTTTTTAACGGAGAGCGTTCAGGATATACCGCTTTATGAAGCTGTCCATTTTTCTCCACGTACATATGGTTAATTTCATCGATATCATGATCTTCTCCCGCTACCCAAAATAACGGGATGAACGGACGATCGTAACGTTCCGTTTGTTCTTTCGCATATAAAATAACAGAAATCGCTTTATGGACAGAATAAAGAGGACCAGTTAAAAGACCTGCCTGCTGTCCGCCGACGACGAATGCCGCTTCAGGATGAGTTATTTGTTCGAGATGATGCTCGATCCGTTCACTCGTGCGATATTGGTTCATAAATTGAGCGATCACTTTTTGAAGCGCTTCTCTATTGAAAGGTGTGTCGTCAATCTGTTGTAAACGTTGACGCTCTCCTAATTCTGTTCGTTCATATTGAAAATAGTCCCGTTGGAAATCCGGCGTTTCATACGCTTGTATGATCGCTTGCTTCGGTCTATTCAGTAACTCTATCACTTTCATCCATTCATTCTCCTCACATCATTACTTATCGAAAGTATATCAAAGGTCCGTTTCATATGGTAGCGAGCGGACTTATAACGAATACCCAATCGCGCGAGTGAGCATCGTCACGATGAACAGTATGAAATAAAGTGCGATTCCGTATATAAAATAAATGCGCCATAACTTTCGCAATAACGGTCTCCATAAAAAATCGGATTCTTTCCGATATTCACGAATCGCATACATGAGCGCAATGAATAAGTAACTCGTTCCGAGAATGAGCAAACTATACTCTTTCGTCCAAAGCATGAGCAATAAATAATTCGAAATAAACAATACGACAGTCGTCAAATCCGCACTCCAATGAAGTGCACGCTTTCCTTTTCTAAAAAGAAGAGCGAACACGATGAAAAATAAAATAAATGGAATGAACGGAAACATTAAACTGATCGCTAAAATCGTCTGAATAATCAAGGATGACCGTCACCTTTCTTGCAAGCTTGTCAGCAGCTCATAAAGTATTTCAAGACGTGGTGTTGGAATATCATTGTTGCGTCCTCGTTGTAATATAGGTCGAACAATCGTATTTAACTCCGTCTTACGCCCTCGTTGTATATCGACGAACATCGATGAATCGTTCGTTGCCGTCCGTTCGCAAACTGCGCAAACTTGTTCAAAAGGAACGATCGCTTGCATATTCGGCAATACGCTCATCAACTCCTCATACACGTCACGCATCGCCTGTCTAGCAGATGGACTTTCGACGAGATGCCCGTTCGGCATACGAAGAAGTGCAGTTAACGGGTTAATACAACTGTTGATGATCACTTTTTCTAACAATAATTGTTCGGGCTCAATCGTTTCTATTATGAATAAGTCTTTCAAACTTTGCAACACGTCTAACGGCTCGCCTTCTGCTAAACGAAGACGCCCTTCTCCTGTATGGATCACTTCCGTATCACTTATCCGTTTCGCACCGTGTTCAACTGTTGCGAAAAAGCAATTCGGCTCATCACGTAAAGCGTCGTAATGCGCGATACCGTTTTGAATGAACAGTTTCGGTCCTTTCGGTAAGTCCGTTAAAAACGGGACGAGGTCATCGTATTTCATCGCATATAAAAAAAGACCTTCGCGATTTTTCTGAAGCGAAGTCGTCACCGATACGTCATACGTTCGCACTTTTTCTTCTTTACGATATGTCATTCCCTCTTTCATAAGACGCTCTTTTTGCTCTTCTCGGCGGACGACGAGTTGGACGTCCCAACCTCGTTCTGTAAAGAGATGTGTAAATAGTAAACCGAGGGAACCCCCTCCGATAATCGTCACTTGTCGCATTAATTGCACTCCTTTCATTTTCTACAGTCAAAACAACTTTTGAACGTAGAAAATGAAAAAAGGATACAAAAAAATTGCTAAGAGCCATGGTCTCTTAGCAATTTTGGAGATACTATATCTCAAGTTTTAGCGACTAATTATTCGCCAACAACTTCTTTTCCTTTGTAGTGACCACATGATTTACATACGCGGTGTGATAATTTCATCTCACCACAGTTATCACATTCAGTCATACCTGGAACGCTCAATTTAATGTGCGTACGACGTTGGTTTTTAACTTTTTTAGAAGTTCTACGCTTTGGTACTGCCATGTTCGGGCACCTCCTTTAAATTAATCAAACTACAATCTATTCTTCGTCAGATTGCAACAATTTCGCAAGGGCAGCAAGTCTTGGATCGACTTTTTGCTCTTCTTCAACCGCTTCTTCTTGCTCTTCCGCTAACATATACGTCCAGCCTTTGCCTTCTTTATACGTCAAGTCTTCCGCGCCTTCCGCGTACACTTGAAGCGGAATCGAAACGATGATTAAATCTTCTAGTATCGATCGTACATCGACTGTATTTTGTTCTACAGGATGTATCGTCTCATCGCGTTGGAGAAGTTCTTCTTCCCAACTAAAGCGTTCAAACGTGTCGAGAGCGAACGACCAAGCTGCATCTTCCCATGTGCGTGCACAAGGGACTGTCACTTCTCCTTCGATATGAAGTTGAAGATCGATGCAATCTTTCTCAATCTCAGCATAACCTGTTAGTCGAACTGGGCCGATTGCGCGAATCGAGTCATCTCGGTTTAAGATTGATTTTAAATCGATCACCTTATCGAGCGGGACACGATCGCCTCGATGTTTTCGCAATTGATGAATGGACCATTTCATGCCTATCACCTCAAGACAACAATGTTGATTATATACCGCCAAAAGCATCATGTCAAGATAATTTCTTGTCACTCTTCCATTCTCATTCTATAATGAAGAGAAACTATTTTAACGTGAAAGGAGCGCTTATGCAAACTGTTGGAATTATTTCAGAATACAATCCATTTCATAACGGACATGACCATCAAGTTCAAGAAATTAAACACTCACTTCAACCGGATGCGATCGTTGCGGTAATGAGTGGTTCATTTTTGCAAAGAGGAGAACCAGCCCTACTGGACAAATGGACGAGAACGAAACTAGCGCTCGCGAGTGGCATCGATGTCGTCATCGAACTTCCTTTTCGCTTCGCTGTCAGTGCAGCGCATGAATTTGCTTATGGCGGTGTCGCGACACTCGCTCAAACAGGCGTCGATGCGATCAGCTTCGGAAGCGAAGACGGCAAGTCTACTTCTTTTCAGCAAGCCGCTGAACAATACGTCGTTGTAGAAGATGCCATTCAACGAAAAGCGAGAACTTTACTGGAAACGGGCATATCGTATCCGCGCGCTTTCAATGAAGCATTTCAACGAGCGGTCGATACGGAATTATTAATCTCAGAACCGAATAACAGTTTAGGCTTCCATTATGCTGTCGCAAATGAAAAACTCGGACGACCACTCGACATTCATACCGTTTTGCGCAAACAAGCGCATTATCACGACCCTGCTCTCTATGATGCGATCGCCAGCGCTACTGCGATTCGCCGAGCGCTTTTCCAGAAAGAACAAGAAAATATTGAACGCGTCGTACCTCAATCAACATTTGACACGTTACAACAGTATGAACAACATACGACTCTTTTCGGAAAGTGGGACCATTTCTATCCTTTTTTACGCTTTTTATTGTTGCGTAACGCTCCTGAATCTCTCGGTTCTACCTTCCTCATGCGGGAAGGGATTGAATATCGGATGATAGCAGCAGCGAGCGAATGTGAAACGTTCGAATCGTTCATGCAGTTCGTGAAGACGAAACGGTTTACGTGGACAGCGATTCAACGCATGCTCGTCCATCTCCTCGTCGGTACACCGAGCAATCCCCCCGATGCAATACAACATGCGCGCGTGCTCGGATTTTCCGAGATCGGACGCGAGTGGCTCAAAATAAACAATCCGAAACGTTCTATTCCGCTCATCACAAACGTGAAACAAGTGAGCGATGAACAAATCGCTCTCGACTGTCGCGCGACGAGCTTATACGCTCAAGTGACGAATAGCCCGAGCCATTGTCGCTCGATTCATGTCGATTACGCTATGCCACCGGTGCGCCTTTAAGATGCTTTCGGTGGCAATTGTTCTAAATAGTCGAGCGCGTCATCAATTGTGCGGACTGGAACGATTTGCATCGGCGTTTTCAAACGCTCTGCCGTTTCAACAGCTACTTCATAGTTTGACCGGAGATCAGGATATTGTGCTTTCATCTCTTTCGATACGATATCGTCTGGTGCGAAAAAGATATCGATTTTTTGTTTATGTGCGGCAATGACTTTGAAATCGATACCGCCGATTCTTCCGACGGAACCGTCCTCTAAAATCTCTCCTGTCCCTGCCACTGAATATCCTTTCGTCAAGTCGCTATCTTGTAAATGATTCATAATTTCTAACGTGAACATTAAACCAGCTGACGGACCACCGATGCTCGAACTTTCGAAGACGACATTCGGATTCGTCTCGACGATTTCGTTATCTTCATAGCGAATACCGAGTCCGACTTTTCCAGGGCGATTCGGCAATTCGGCTAATGTAATGTCTTTTTCAAATTGTTTCCCATTACGTTCAATAACTAACGTAATTTGATCCCCTTTTAACATCTTTTCGATATAAGGATGGAATGTTTGTTTTTCGGTTAGTGGAAAATCATTCACTTGAACGATCGTGTCGCCCGGGCGGATAATTCCTTCCGCAGCACTTCCTTTCACAACGCCGATGACATAAATACCGTCGTACTTCACTTCATACTCTCGTTTTGCTCGATTGAACGCGACAATTTTCGCTTTATTTTGCGAGTTGTACATTAACCTTTTTTGACGGATGGAATACTCCTCATCGTCTTCTTCTTCCTGTTTAACAGAAGTGACGGGAAGCACGTCCATTTCTTTCGATAATTGGGCGTAAAGATACGTTAAAGGAGTCGCTTTCGCAATTGAAATCGTCATTAAATGAAAAAGCCCTTTCGGCTGAGGATGCGTCTCTTCGATTGTCACGAGTGGTTGCAATTCATAAGCGCCACCTGGTTTCGAAATGTAATAATTTAAAGGGTAAAAAGCGAGGACGACTAAAATCGAAAACATAGCGATAAAACGGATGATGTGCTTTCTCACAGGAAGACTCCTTTCTAATAAAAATCATCGAAAGTGAGCGCTACGTTCTTGTTTGTTACGCTGGCACAAGATGGCTCGCTCTCCTTCGATGATTGTCCTTTAATTTTCGTTATATTTTTCGCGCAATGCGAGCTCCACGTTGCGTGGAACGAGTGCGGAAATGTCCCCGCCGTACTGTGACACTTCTTTGACGATGCTCGAACTTAAAAACGAATATTGACTTTTCGTCATGACGAAAAACGTTTCGATTTCATCGTCAAGTACACGGTTCACAGATGTAATTTGCATTTCGTATTCAAAGTCACTCACCGCACGCAAACCACGTACGATGACTGTTGCACCGATCCGATTGACGTAATCAATTAACAATCCTGCTGACGTCTCGACTTTCACATTCGGAAAATGGCTCGTCGCTTCACGGATGAGTTCGATTCGCTCTTCAGCGGTGAACAATCCTTTTTTCGCCGAGTTATGCATGACGACGACACGCACATTTTCAAAAATTTTAGACGCTCGAGCGATGATGTCGAGATGACCATTCGTAATAGGATCAAAACTACCTGGAACTACTGCTATAGTTGACATATTTTTCACTCCGTGTAAATAGAAATTGTACTCGCACCATATTTTTTCTCGCTCGAACGTTGGAATGCTCCGTAATGTTCAGGCAATGTGTACGAGCTCATATGTTCACATACGATAGTTGCATTATGACACATAATTTCCATTTCGACAAACTGTAAAATAAGGTCGTAGTATTCTGTTTTTTCGTATGGTGGGTCGAGGAATAAATAATCGACACATATTTGGCGACGCTGTAAATAATCGATGCTCTTTTCAGCACGGCTCGGAACGATCGTTACGCGACTCGTCATTTTACTCTTTTCGACATTTTGACGAATCGTCGTTAACGCACGGCGATCGCTTTCAAAAATATAGGCATGTTCCGCTCCGCGTGATAACGCCTCTAAAGCGAGCGCCCCGCTCCCGCCAAATAGATCGACGACGATGCCGCCGTCGAAATAAGGACCGATTCGATTGAACAACGATTCTTTCACTTTATCTGATGTCGGGCGTGTCGTTTCACCTTGCAACGTCTGCAATTTCATGCCGCGGCACGTTCCTGCGATAATTCTCAACTTTTTGCACTTCCTTCTTCCTCATCTTCCACTGCTTCTTCAATGACCGCTCGTAATGAGCTCACTTGAATTTCATCTTCATGATGTTCAAAAATAAGTTTGAAAATACGCAATAGCGATTGTTCTTCAAAATAGTATTGGCCGTTAATGAGCATGTACGGCGACTGTCGCAAATTGATACGCTTTTCTTGATAAACATAAAACGGATCGATTAATGAGAAACGATACGTTTCATCTGCACTTACTACATGAATCGATTGTTCATCTGCTGTTACTTCATAGTCGAATGCTGCAAGTAAAGGACGCAACGGATAATACAATTGCCCCTTCATTTTAATCGGCTTCACACTTTCTAACACTTCCTCACCGTGCACTACTTCTTTCGGTTCGTAAAGCAATAACTGCTCCGGTGTTTGCCCCGCTAACATCTCACTAAAGTAGTTCACTTCTGAATGCGATGCTGAGCCGACTAATTGATCAAAACGTTCTGCCGTTAGCGGTTCCTCTTGCGGTTCGCGCAAAACATTTTCTAAACGAACGAGATCGTCTGCCGCTAATGTGTCTGTCAATTTTTCATACGCTGCATTCGCTATTGGAGTTCCAATCGGTTGTTCTAATAAAATAGAACCGACAAGTTCAGCAATTTTACGCTCTTCTAAAGGAATACCGTAAGCGGTTTGGACACTTTTCGTAAAAAGAACGTTCGCGATATTTTCTTTTTCAGACTCCGGTAGCGCTACGTAGCGATTAGCTTCAATATTATGCTTCCCTTTGTGTAAAACGACTGTCATATGTTTCGATTTAAACTGTGTGAGCAATTCATCGATATGCTCTCCAAACTCTTCGTCTGTCACCGCTCGATCAAATAGCGTGAATCGTTCACCACGGTGAGCGAGTGGTGTTACTTCTTGTTGCCAAAATAAATCAGTCACTTCTCCGACCCCTGCGAATAAAAAGTAATGGAAGTCTTCGAGCTGATGCGTACCAATCTGTTCTAAACCTGTCACCCACATACCACCACTCGTCGTTTCATCTACGATATGTACCGTCGTAAGTTGCGGAGTAGCATTCGCGATTTTTGCAAATGGCTGTTCTACTTCAAAAACTTCTTGAACGGCTTCTTGCTTTGGCAATGTGTAACGATACGTCTGTTCTGTCGCTTCACCTGCGACAATTTTAGATAATTGCTCATCCGAACGTGTACATTGTGTCATCTCACTTTCGACACACTCGATATTTCCACTTCCTTTTGGCCATTCGATATCATAAACGAGCGGCGCCAAATTTGTGAAATGATGCGTGACGATAAACTGCTTACCGTCATATTGCACTTCGATTTCTTGTGAGTACGTCAGCGCATTTTTATCGTAGCCATCTGCTACTGCTGAATTGCTATAATGAACGTACAATAATGCTGCGTTAATAATGAGCAAAATGAAAAATATGCGACCCATCAATTTCAACGAACAAGCACCCCTTTCGATGTTGACAATTTTCATGTTATGATAGAGCGTAATATGAAGTTTTTTATAGAAAGGAAACGACTTACGATGTTAATTAACGAACAATTTATTAAACTCGGCCACGGATATGGTGATATTTACGAGTTATTTGAACTGATGAAAACGAACGAAAACCGCATTCATCACGCATTCTTATTATTGACAGAGCATGAAGGGAAAGCGGTATGCTCATTCGCCGTCGCATTCAAACCAGCAGGTGGCAGTCAATTTATGCCAATCTACCTTTGCTTAGAGGGTATTCCATATGATGCCGAACACCCATCGAAGCGCCTCACGTTATTCAAACAAAACTGTGAAGCTTGTAATGTAACACCGATTCAAGTTGCGATTAAACATTCTTCTCATTTCGAAGAGTACGAACTGTATTATCAGTACGTGACAGGCATTTTAAGAATGAATCGTTTATTGCCACCACTCCAATAGACCTAATTACAGTCCGATTTTATAATCGTATTCTTTCGCCTTATCTGGTCGGACTGTTTCATATTCAGTGTCTACAAACGGTCTGTATGACACTTCGACTTTTTTCACAAATGGTAATTTTTCAATTCGCTCTTTCACTCGCGCATTGTCATCGAGATCTGTATATAAATGTACATATTTCATCTTGCGAGATATGTAGTGAACATGACCGAATTTCCGTAACGATTTCGCATGTTTTAATTGTTTAATATAAACGATTAAACCTTGACGTTCAACCAATTAAATCCCCTCTCTTCTTACTCTTTACAATACCATAAAAATGAATTTTGTCGCAACTGCATTCGGCTGACAATTGATGACGATTCATTTACAATGGTACAATAAGTGCGAAGAGGATTGGCAATACGAGGAGGACCTTCCATGAAAAACAAAACGAAAGTGGCTATTACTTTAGGCGCAGTCGGTGCAGGTGTAGCTGCTTGGGCAGCATCGAAAGCAATTGTAAAACGCACACCACGTGAAACGAAAGCATTGTTTCAAAGTGACAAACTACCGATTGCTGTACGCTCACAATTAAACACGTTGCAAAGCGATGAACAGTTCGCAACGACGGTATACGTCACGCAAGACGAGCAGCTCGTCGCAACGACAATTCCAGCGACAGAACCGCTACCGCTCGGTGAGATTAAATATCGCACTGCTGAGCAACTAACTGCTGACTATCCACAATTCATCTTGCTGGATGAGTTGCACGAACGATTGCATGATCGTATTTTATTCATTATGATCGGCGATGAGCCGAGCAGTTTTGAAGGGAGTTTAATCCCATCGAAATTGTGGGAATTTATCGAGAAGACGAATCGTTGTGACAAGGTGATCATTGCGAGCGAGTACGAAGAACAACTTGATCGATTTAACTTGTATGCGCAAAATGAAGTTGTACTCGTCGCGACAGAAGACGAAGTGAAAAAAGCGTATGCTGCGTATTCGAGCGCACTCGGACATTTATATCAACCGAATGCTGACATCGCGATCATTCGCTTAAAAGATAACTTATTGCGCGCACACCAACAACGTTTCATTCACTTTTTAAATCAGTTGAACGTTCAAGTGATGATCGAAGTTGAAGATCGAGAAGTTGAAGCAACACAATCTATTATCGGAACTATTTCATTTCATCATTAATTCATATAAAAAGACTGAACCGTGAACTCTCACGATTCAGTCTTTTTTAAGATGCAGAACAACTGCAAGCGCCACCTGACCCACAACCTGCTCCACAAGAGCTCGTTTCGAAAAATGGATTGCTGCTATCGACAGCGACATTATCAGATACCGCTTTGGCTAGCGTATATCCGACAAGATCTAACATTTCTTGCAATTTCGTTTCTGCAAGGCGATAATTTCCGATTTTTTCATTTAAATCGAGCGCTCTCTTCTGTTTGCGAACGACTGTCATCACTTCCCGGTAATCCGGATGATACTTTCCAAAGCGTTGCACTTCTTCATAACGCTCTTTCATTTGCAAAAACTGCTCTATATGTTGAACGAGCTCTTCATCTTCATAAACTGCTCGCTTCGCATTAAAGTATTGTTGCGCTAGGTCCGATTGTACAATTTGGGCTGCGAGCATGTCGCCAGCTTCCAAAATATCGAGCCATTCTTCCGTCATATATACTCCCCCTACTTCATCTCTTCATATTCCGCTGGGTCTTGCGTTTTGTGAATATATTCTAGCACGTAATAATTGCCGTAAACGCTCGCTCCAACATGCGTATATTGATCTGAGAGCATCACTTTGCGATGTTCTGGAGAATTTAAAAATCCGTGCATCACTTCAATCGCATCTCCAGACGAGAACGCTGTATTTTCTCCAGCTTTCTCATGTTTAATGTTAAATTGTTTTAGCCGGTTTGGCAAACTGTCCGCTTTCTCTTCTGTCAATGCACTGAGCGCAAACTGTTCACTCATCCTTCTCGCAAACAAAGTTAAACTATAATCTGTTTCCAATTTTTTTCGCGCATGCGACAAACGAAGCCAATTCGATAAATCAACGAGTTGTCTTTCTGTCGCTCGATACACTTCTCCTGATTGGTCACTCGGAACAACCGGACGCGGAAATACCGTTCCTTCATAATACAAATCGTACGGCTGATGTAAAAGTAACGTCGCATCATCGATAAAGCGAATCGCTTCTATTTTTTGTTCATCTGTATCGAAATAAATTTGCATATTCAATTGTTGAAATGCGAGCAATAAACGCTCTTGAATATCTTCTTGCGTTAACGTAAATATATATTGATTATCGCCGTGTTGAAAAGCGACTTCCGTATTTAAAATCGCTGTGCTTAAAACGTGTTCAAGCGATTCATCGATGCTGTACGGCTCCGTATTTAACTGTTCATTCATCGTATAAATTTGATTGATCGTTCCATCGTCATTCACACCGACCATCGTGCGCATTTTCGGGTAGACGTACCAGTCATACGCATATAAAGAAGGTTCAACACGAGACGGCTCTCCATAGGTCTCGATCCATTCTTCAATCGGATGAGACACGTACGTCGACAAACCGATTTTCGGGCGTTCTAACAACTCCTCATACTGTTCAAACTGATGAGAGATCGACGGGCCAATCGGAGTCGGTTGCTGAGCTTCCTTATTTAATATTTCACTTTCTTTCATTTGACTGTTGATCGTTTCCATGACGACGATAATGATGACGATAAATAAAAAAGGGAACACAAACTTTCTCCACATATTGGTGCCTCCTCTCATTCTATCTATAGTATAATCGACTTTATTGCCAATTTGTGAACAGTCTCTTAAAAAGTTTAGAAATGCGTTGCAACTATTGAGGTTTTGTTCTATGATTAATAAGTATAAGCGAACGATTGCGCCATTTATAAAGGAGGACTTATTAATGTATATTGAAAATACAGGGCTTGAGTCACTCGTAGTAGATTTACGTCTATTAAAAGAAATTATGCACAAGCATGACCTTTTCGTTGATGGACAGTGGGACTACGAGCGTATTACATTTGACAAAAAGTATGTCATCAAAGAAGGTACATACTACTTACGTGTATTCGGATACACTGAAGACGGAGACATCGGATCTGGTCAAGCAGAAATTACGCTTAAAAAACCAGCTCTCGGCAAATACTACTACCCATTCGGCGTAGAGTATGGCGAAGATGAAGTGTTCCCTGAAAACCTCGTAAAAGATTGCGAAAAAACGTTACAACAAGTATTAGAAGATTTAAAACCTTACGTACAAGCGTAATTCGTTTAAAGAGACATCACTTTTTGAGTGGGTCTCTTTTTCTTTTGTTAACAGTATTCAAATGAAAGAGACTTCGTTATAATATTATAGTAGATTACCAGTTACGGAGGGGTTCAAGTTGTCGAAAATTTTAACAAAGCGAAATGTGTTCATCACACTTTCGATCATCGCCATCGCTATTAGTTTATATTTTATCGTCCCTGTTTCAATTCCGATCATTTTAGCTTTACTTATGGCGATGCTCATTGAACCACTCGTTCGATTCGTTGAAACACGCATTAAAATATCCCGAAAAGTTTCGGTCATTTCCGTTTACATTTTCGTCATCTCTATTATCATTTTAGCGATTTACTTCACGGTGACGAGTTTAATTGCGCGAATCGTCAATTTCGTCAAAGACGCACCCGCTCATATTAACTCCCTCATTCTCGCTTGGAACGAGACACAGGACCGTTTTTTCAAATTCTCTGCAGGGATGCCAGATGAATTCGTTAAAGCGATTCAAGTGGAGCTGAACAACTTTATTATTTCATTGCGCGACTCTTTAATCAACTTATTAAGTTATGATAAATTGACCGCAATCGCGGCCGAAATTCCAAATTTTCTAGTTAGCTTAATCGTTTTTATGATTGCACTCTTTTTATTCATGTTGGAGTTACCACAATTAAAAGAAATGGTATTCCGTCATTTAAAAGATGAAACGTCTCAAAAAGTGCGCTACATGACAGCACGGCTCAACAAAGTCGTCATCGGCTTTATGAAAGCTCAATTGCTCGTCAGTTTAATTATTTTAGCCGTCTCTTTCATCGGTTTGCTCATCATCACTCCGAAATACGCCGTCGTCATGTCACTCGTCATTTGGATCATCGACGTCATTCCAATTCTCGGGTCAATCATCGTCTTAGCGCCTTGGTCCATTTACGCATTCATTACAGGGGATGCAGCACTCGGTACGCAACTGGCGATTTTAGCGATTATTTTACTCGTCATCCGTCGTACGGTTGAACCGAAAGTGATGGGCTCTCAAATTGGGCTCTCGCCACTTCCGACATTGATCGCGATGTTTATCGGACTGAAGCTATTCGGCTTCCTCGGCTTCTTCATCGGACCGTTCGTCGTCATTTTATTTACGACAGCACGCGAAGCCGGCATCATCCGAACGAATTTCAAAATTTAAAGCTTCTGCCTTTTAGGTGGAGGCTTTTTTAATTTTCCATCAAATGACGAGCATCAACTTTTTTCCATACAAAAAAGTTCCCCTCAAGAAAACATTGCTTCTTGAGAGGAACGATACTTAAAATCCTAAAATCGCTTTAATGACAGATGTCGTTTCTCCGCCTTTGTAGAAGACGTACAGCAGTAAGTAAACTGCAACACCTGTAATTGCTGTGAAAAACCAGATGATGCTCGTAAATGGTCCGAGCTTACGGTGCTTCGCTAAATTGCCTTTCCATCCTGTGTAAAGCGTGATGATGCCGAATACAGCACTCGTCGTCGCTAAAATGATATGGAACACTAAAAAGATCGTGTAGTAAATTTTCAAGTGATCCGGACCACCGAATGCCGTGTTCCCGACAAAAACCGTACGTGAAATGTAAATCGTAAAGAACAAGATTGCCGCTACTGCTGCAGCCATCATCGTCTTTTTATGTGCTTCGATTTTACGCTTCGCAATGAGCACCCAACCGATCGCAACTAATATCGCTGAAAGTACGATGAAAAACGTACTAATCGTAGGCAATAATGGTACATCTTGCATGTCACATGCTCCTTTATTTAATTAGTTTGATACAAATCCTCACGTTTTTTACGTTCTTCAATTTCACGCTGTGTAATGACATCTGCGTTTTTCTGCTCGTCACGGTACCATGTGATAAAGATTTTACCGATGACGACGACGTAAATGAGTTCTTGCATAATTTTCATAATAATTCCACCGAGCTGTTGATCGTACAGGGCCGGCATGCTCGTAAACAATTGCGGTCCTGTAATCGTTGGTGGTAATGACGCTAATGTTCCTGCTGGTACACAAAGCGCCATCGCTTGTAACCATGCTTCCCCTGTCATGTACGTTTCATAAACAGGTACGTCTACGAAAATGATAAGTGTACATGCTGGTGTAATGAGCAAAGCACTTAAAATAACGTAACCGATTTTTTTCAATCCGTGCAACTGTGGTTGTCCTTCTAATGTGTTAATTAATGGCCACCATAAAAATAGTGCGGAAATGAAAATCGTAATCGTAAATCCAGCGTGTAAAAAGACATTTAGTTTTACCGTGTCTAACACGATCGGATAGTGATACAACGAGAACATTAAACTGAAAACGAGCAAAGCCACAATCGGCTTCGTCATTAAATTAATGAATTTCGCAAGTGGTGTAATCGCAAACACTTTGCGCCACATCCAGTTCGGAATCCCGATCATCATAAATGGTGCTACAATTAATAACAATAATGCCATTTGCGCCATGTGAACGGAAAATAAAATATGTCCAAGCAAATCCATCGGAGAACCTTTTACAATATAAAGTAAAATCATCGATGCGATGAAGTAGTTACGTTCTCTCGCTTTTAAAGGTTCCGAACCTTCAAAACGATCACGCCATTTCACTGTAAGTAAAAAATAAAATACAGTTAAGACGACGAGCGATGCTGCAAAATATGGACTCCAAAGTGCCGTCGCTCCAAAAATACTTAACGGTAGCATGTAGTTCGCCCCTTTTTTATCAATCTCTTTTCATTATACGGCTAAAAAAAATCGAACTCAAGCGTACGTTTCACTTTCATTTCATTTTTTTATGAAGTTTCTTCTTTTGTTCTTATTTTGTTCACGTTTCACATTTGCATCGATTCGTAT
>JASLHQ010000154.1 GCA_030152265.1 Savagea sp. | reverse complement strand
ACGATATTGTACAAACTCTCTTCTTCAAACTTGCTATACCCTACATTTTCTAAATTTCCTAAAATATTTTTTTGACGATACATGTAGTATGGGATGTATTCGTGTTCTTTCGCCCAATTTACGCCCATTTGCATCATTCGCTCTGTCGTTTGGCGATCAGCGACTTTGTACTTCTCTTTGTTTTGAGACATGTGGCTCGCTCGTTTAAACGACAAAGTATGCATCGTCACAGACTCTGGCATTAATTTTTCTGTTTCCGCTAAAGAATGAGCGTAATGTGTCTCATCTTCATTCGGTAAACCGATTATTAAATCCATATTAATATTATTCATGCCGTGTTCACGTGCGAGATGAAACTTTTCAATCGTTTCTTCTACGGAATGGTGACGGCCGATTGCTTTCAACGTTGCATTCGTAAAGGATTGTGGATTGACGCTAATTCGGTCGATCTTCCATTTGTTTAATACCGCTAATTTTTCTTCTGTAATCGTATCGGGTCTTCCCGCTTCTACTGTAATCTCTCGCACTTTGTCCATATTCGGAAAGCTGTTATATACTTTTTCATATAACGCATCCATTTCATGCGCTTCGATCGACGTCGGTGTACCTCCACCAAAGTAAATCGATGTAATGCCGACATCTTGTTCTGTCAACCATTTTCCAATCGCTTCAACTTCTAAGTGGAGCGCATCTAAAAAATTGTCGACACGGTTGTTTTTGCGGTGAATCGCATATGCTGGGAATGTACAGTAAGCGCATTTCGTCGGACAAAACGGAATCCCGATATAGACGCTCACTTCTTTTTTCAAATCATATAAATCAGGTAAAGCGCGTAGTTGAACTCGTTCAATTTCAGCGAGAAGTTCAATTTTATCTTCACTAATTCGATACTGTTTGCGCAACAATTCATGAACTTGCTCGCGATCACCTAACTTTTGCATATGTTGGTGATATAACTTCATCGGACGAATTCCCGTAAGCACTCCCCAACTTTGTGTCATTCCTGTCTCTTCCTCAAGCAATTGTAAAAAGAGACGCGATTTCACTCGTTTCACTTGATGCTTTTCCGATAACCATTGTTGCTCAATCTTTTCTTCGTACGTCGTTTCGTATTTATTTTCTGTCGTCTGCAATGTCGCTTTACCAACATAATATCCTTCTCGTTCTTCTACCTCGATCGACACTTGATAATCTCCTGTCATCGGCTGACGAACTTTTGATTCTTCAAAAAATAAATTTGCTAAATGCGTATATAAACGGACGTACTCTTCCGTAATCGGCTCTTCAAAATAAATGTTTTTCATAACTGTCCTTCTTTCTCAACATATGTATCTATACTATATCGTGAAACGAAAAAGGATGCTATCGGCAAACAAAAAAGACGAACGCCTAAGCGTCCGCCTCATCTTATTATAGTCCGTTATATAAATCTTGAATCGGTTTCACTAAAACACGATTCACTTCGTTGAGCACTTCACTCAATTGCATTTCTGCTTGAAGCATTGCCATAATTTTTTCATTCGTTTGTGCTTGTTCTGCAACTTGTTGCGCTTCTGTTAATTGTTCTTCCGTCATATCGACGCCCATCGCTTGTTGCTGTTGAAGTTCCATTTGCATGTCTCGGAATGCGACGAAAAGACGTTGTGCTTCTTCATCTGCTTTCACTACCTCTACCGCTGCGACGAGTGCCTCGAATTGTTCTGTCTGTTTAAAGCTCGCTTCTAAACGATTAATATCGTCATAAATATTTACTGTCATGTTCATGACTCCTCTCCATTATGTGGTGAAAAATACGATCAGTCCTTGTACGATCCCGATGACACCACCGAGTACTCCGCCGAGCACGGTGATCATTTTCAATTCGCGTGTCGCAATTTGAATGACGAGTCCTTCCAATGTTTCGATTGGAAAATCATTCACTTGTTTCTCTACCATTTCATCGATTTTCAACGCTCGCAATCCGATCTCCAATTTCTCTTCCCCGATTTTGAAGAGTGCATCGACTAATTTCGTCAACACTTCTTCCGTAAACCAAGCAGAACCGGTAGGCCAGTAATAAGAGAGCGGATGATTTAAGCGCTCTTGAATATCCATTTTACGCAAAATAAAAGCATTCATATCTTCTTCAATTTGTGACCAATCGATGTTTTGCAACAACTCTTGAACAGGCTTTTGTTTTAGCATATCCCATTCTTTTGCGATAATACCGCGCAACAATTGTTCCGTTTCAGCAGCGCTTAAAAATTTCAGCGCTTCTTTTTGAAACTTTTCAACGACCGTATTCGAATCCCCCACCATCATTTGCAACATATTACCGAATGTTCCTTTCGATTCTAAAAAGTTGTTCAGTAATTTGCGAAATAAGAGCGCTCCTTCATCAGAGCGAACGAACGTTTCTCCCCGTTGCAAAATCCAGTTCGGCACATTCTCTACTTTCTCATCAAATTGCATAAGCCATTTTGCTGGAACGACTTGTTCAATCGTTCCTCCGTATAAATAGTCTTTGAATTGATACAATTGCTTGCTTGCGTACGATGTCACTTCTTGCTCGACAATCGGAATGAATTTTTCACCTTCTACAAGTCGCAACCATTCTGCTAACGTCTTTTCAGATTGAAAAATATGGTGCACAGCTTGTTGTTCAATCGTATCACTTACAACTTGTCGTGTCTCTGGAGTTAATAACTTCTCTTTAAATGTTTCCGGTGTCAATAAGTAGTCATTCACCGTTCGACCTAACTGTGTTGCAAGTTCTGTTCGACGTTTCGGGATTAACCCTGGTGTAAATGGCAGGCGCCACGATCCTATGTACTTCGCTTCATGTGGGCGAAACAACATTAAAATCGCAATATGATTCGTAAAAGCTCCAATGAGAGCCCCAACGATTGCCATGAAAAGTACAGTCCATAAAAAATTCATATGCTCACCCTTTTTCTTGTAACATGCTTAAGTATAACAAAGGTTAATTCTTCCTCATAGCAATATATGCTACATCTTTCGTATAATAGAAATTACGTAAAGGAGGGGAATAATATGTTACAACATTTTAAGTATGAGCGAATGTTTCCAAATAGCGAATTACCTGGTTGGATCGTCTCTTTTTTATATGAAGGCAAAAAATATTTTGCGAATTACGAACAAGATGGCTCAATCGTTTGGGAGTCTGAAAAGCCAAATAATATCGAACAATGCGAAAAAATGATTCATGAACTGATGCTTTTCCATGTATACGATAACTAAAAGTGTATTTTATTGTAATTTATCGTCTTTTCCACTACTATAAGATGTAACTAACATTTTTTATTTTATAGGAGGTGGGAGCTTCATTTATTCCGAATATTCGCATAAGTGAAGCCACTATTTGGACATTCCGATACGATTGACAGCATTTGCTGTCTTAATCATTTTAACTGCATTTTTCGTAGCTGCTGA
>JASLHQ010000149.1 GCA_030152265.1 Savagea sp. | reverse complement strand
TAACCTTCGCATCTCGCCGCTTTCTCATTCACTCGCTTCGGTCACGTATCAAATACGCTCCCTCACTCGTTCAATCGAAATCGTCGACCTGCTCGGTTCTCGTTTCTTTTTCTGTTTTCACAGAAAAAGAGAAATTTGAGTTAGCTCAAATTTGCTGGCATCTTTTATAGATGTCCAAAATTGTTGTTTCGATATCCAACGGGGTTGAATAAAGAAACGGTTTATTTCATCAACAAGTTACTGTTCAGTTTTCAATGTTCATCTCGTCGCTTTTTTCAGCAACTCTTATAATCTATCATGCTTTGATTTGTTTTGTCAAATCTTTTTTAGCATTTTTAATTTTTTGTTTGCCGTTCCAAACGACAATATGAATCTTAACATGTTTCTTTCTTTTTTGTCAAACCTTTTTAGCATTTTTTTATTATCTTTTTTCTCTTCATATAATACTCTGTAATATTTCTTACTCATTTGCATTCGCTTCTTTTTCATTTCATATGATTATGATATAAATTGTGCTATCATACAGTACATAAACAAGGAGGTACTTCAGTTGGCGAAACCTTATAAAAATAAAATTAATCGGATTCGTTCCTTTGCTCTTTCACTCATCTTTATTGGAGTAATCATCATGTATGGAGGAATTTTCTTCCGATCCAATCAAGTGCTAATGCTCATCTTTATGATTTTAGGTGTGCTTTCGATTTTAGGTAGCACTGTTATTTATGCTTGGATTGGGATGCTATCGACTAAAGCTGTTCAAGTCGTCTGTCCATCTTGTGGTAAACCTACCAAAATGTTAGGGCGCGCAGATATGTGTGGACATTGCCGCGAACCATTAACTTTAGATCCTGCACTTGAAGGTAAAGAATTTGATGAACGCTACAATAAAAAGAATAGTCATGAATAAAAAAATACACTCGCGAATGAATCGTTCGCGAGTGTATTTTTTATTGACGTTTCATGTTCGCACATTCCGGACATGTTCCGTATACTTCAAGACGATGTGAGTTCACTTTAAATCCAGTCATATGAGATGCTAGATGTTCAACTTCTTGTAACCCTGGATGATGGAAATCGACGATTTTACCACACTCATCACAAATAATGTGATAGTGATCATGTGATGCAAAGTCAAAACGACTTGATGAGTCACCATATGTCAATTCCTTCACGAGTCCTGTATTTAAAAATACTTTTAAATTGTTGTATACTGTCGCTACACTCATATTCGGAAAATCGTCTTCTAAAGCTCGATAAATTTCATCCGCTGTCGGATGAGCTTCAGATGAAATTAAATATTCGAGTATCGCATGCCTTTGCGGAGTTATACGGACACCACTTTCGCGTAATGTTGCGAGCGCGTCTTTTAAATAAGTTTCAGACATCGTATCCACTCCAATCTATTATATATTTTTAATGATGTTTACGACTTATTTATAATCATTATAATTATCATAATTGATAGGGTAGATAGATGTCAATATTTGTGCAATGAGTTCTTAAATTAATAACCTCTTAAAACATCTACTTCATTTACATATTCTTTTTCATTATTTAAATAACGCTTCAAATTTTCTTTAAATATGTCAATTGATCTCGGGAGATATTGGTTCGATAAACTCGAAATATGTGGCGATACTGTACAGTTCGGCATCGTCCATAACTCACTTTCTTCACGCAATGGCTCTTTTTCAAAGACATCTAACACGACATGACGAACCATTTCTTTTTTCAATGCCTCTAACACGACTTCTTCTTTGACGAAATCTCCACGTCCAAAATTTAAGAAGACCGCACTTTCCTTCATCGCTTCGAAATGCTCAAGTTGCCACATTTCTCTCGTTTCTGGTGTACTCGGTAAAATCGAGATTACCGAATCTACTTTCGGTAATGTATCAAGCAATTGGTCTGGTTGAATCATTTCGTCCATATTCGGGCTCGGTTTACCTGAGCGATTATATCCAATCGTGTATACACCGAATGCTTGAAGCAATCGTCCAACTTCACTTCCAATAGTGCCTGGTCCTAAAATAAGCGCTTGTTGACCACTAATTTCAATTTGTGGTATACGACGATCCCACACTTTTTTACGTTCATTTTCATAAATTTGCGGAAAACCTTTCGATAACGCAAGAATGTGTGCAAGCATCGATTCCGCCATCGGAATTTTATGAATTCCTTTCGCATTCGTCACGAGCCATTTTCGCTCAGCGATCATTTGCAATGGAAAGTTATCAATACCTGCTGATGCGACCATGATCCACTTTACATTTTTTGCTCTTTCAACGACAGATTCGTTCACATCATTCCCATACGTGACGAGTACTTCTGATTGCTCCAACAATTCATGCTCCGCTTTCTCATAATGGAATGTTACATTCGGAAATGATTGCTCTAAATCTTCTTTCATATGCTCTTTTAAAGGTATTGTTACTAAAACTTCCATCATGCATTCACCATTTCCTTCAATGTATTTAATGCGTCTTCAATATGATTTTTAACCCGGACTTTTCTCCATTCTTCCACTACTTTTCCTTCAGGATCAATTAAAAAAGTAGAGCGTTCAATCCCCATGTATTCACGACCGAAGTTTTTCTTCAGTTTCCAAACGTCGTACGCTTCCGCTACTTCTTTTTCTTCATCTACTAATAAATCGAATGGTAATTCATGTTTCGCAATGAATTTTTGATGTGATGCTTCATTATCTGGGCTCACACCTAAAATGACGGCATTTAATGCTGTGAAGTCTTCGATTGAATCTCGGAAATCACATGCTTGTGTCGTACATCCTGGTGTCGAATCTTTCGGATAAAAATATAAAACGACATACTTCCCTTTAAAATCTTCTAAAGAGACCGCTTCACCTTGCTGATTGTTTAACGTAAACGTTGGTGCTTGTTTTCCTACTAAACTCATGAAAATTCCTCCCTTAATTGATTATTCTCTCTGTTATCGTACAAAACGAGCGCTTCACTTGCAATTGTTTGCCTTTCCGAACATTTCATATAAAATGAAATTATAGGATTAGATGCAACGTTAATTTACGATTGAAAGGATCACAATTTATGAAACTTGGTGCTCGAATATTTAAAACAGGAATCGCTATCGCACTCGCACTTTTTTTATCAGAGTTATTGCAATTGCCGAATCCTGTCTTCGCTGGAATTGCCGCTATCTTTGCAGTTCAGCCTTCCATTTACCGGTCTTATTTAACAATCGTTGAACAAATTCAAGGTAATTTAATCGGAGCTAGTATCGCGGTCGTCTTCGTTATGTTGTTCGGCCAACAAGTGCTCATTATCGGACTTGCCGCAATTATTATCATTATGATTATGCTGCAATTAAAGCTCGAAAAATCGATTTCACTTGCACTCGTCACGATGATTGCGATTATGGAAATTCAAGGCGACGCATTTTTAAACTTCGCGCTTTTACGTTTACTCACAATTATCATCGGTGTATTGTCTGCATTCGTCGTCAATCTCGTATTCATCCCACCGAAATACGAAAAGAAACTATTTCAGACGATTCATTTAACACAGGATGAAATTATTCGATGGACACGACTCGCTGCTAGACAAGCTTCCGAACACCATGCGACACAGCACGCACTCGATAAAATTAAAGATAGTTTAAAACAAATTGATGAACTGTACGTTCTGTTTAAAGAGGAGCGCAAATATTTCAAAAGAAATACGATTGGAAAATCACGTAAACTCGTCGTCTATCGCCAAATGATTGCGACAAGTTCCAGCAGTTACGATTTATTAAAACGACTGCATCAATACGAAAATGAACTCATCGAAATGCCCGAGCATTTCCGCATGATGATTCAAGAACGTCTCGATACTTTACTGACGTATCACGAACAACTTCATTTGAAATTCGTAGGGAAATTAAAAGCCGACACGATTCATATTCCTGAAAAAGAAGATTATTTACAACGCCATGAAGTGATGGACATTTTTATGCAAGAAATTACGTTGACGACGGAGTTAGAAGAGTTCTCTCCGTATCACTTGTTACACGTGTTATCTGCCATGCTCTATTATGATGAGCATTTAGAACATCTCGATTTACTCATCACATCGTATCAACGTCACCACGAAGAATCGTATATTGAAGAATTTGAAGATGACATTTATTAAAAAAGCTCCTAACACCTTTATTCAGGTGTTAGGAGCTTTTCGCTTAACGATTTAGTTTGAACAATTGCGTTTCTTCTAAAAATGTTGTCGTATTCCATAAAAGTAAAATGTGATCGATCTGGTGGTCTTCCATATATTGCTCCACGCTCCCATTATAATAACGTAAATCGAGTACATAAATATTTGCGTAATGCGCTGTTAAAAATGGCAACAATGCATGGGCGTAAGAGTCTTTCACGACGAGTAATGGTTCTTCGATTGGCGCATCCGGTGTTTTCAATTGCATCGCTGCGTGAACACCACCGAAAAAGTAACGGTATTGATCTTTCTGTTGTAAAGCTTCTTCATCATACAACGTATGTCGCAGTTCATCTCTATCTTCAATATATAAAGTCGATTCATTATTTAAGTTCGGTCGTTCCACACGATCGGGCTCTCTTCTAATAAATTGCCCTCTCGTATCGAAACTTCCGTAAAATTGTTCGCTGACGACGACAGGCTCATAGTTGATCGGTTCCCACCCTTGTTGGAGAGCATAGTGCGCATAAGCGATATAAGCGCCACGCGTCGTCCAATGGTGGTCTGTTTTGTAATAAATGTACTGTTCTCGATACTGCTCTAACATGTGCGCTCCATCATAGGTCGTCACTCGACTTGGCATCCGTTCCATGATCGTCCGCTGCATTGCGACAAGATTAGCCATCGGTGCAAAGGCTGGCCATTGTTGTTCATAAAATATCGCGGATGGCGGTATGATCATAAGTTCGATTGATTTTCCCTCATAGCGCTCCGCAAATGTTTCAATCTCACGAATTTGGCGGTCGATTTGCCTTTCAATCGTCGGATCGACTTTTTCAAATAAATACCCGCCCTGACCTAAATAAATGCCGTTATTTTCTTTTCTACCTCTCACTTGCTCCACGAACGCTTTCGTTTTAATCCAACCGTTCCGATACGGAAAATGATCGGATAAATACGTTTCAAATTGCGTCATCGCTTTTTTATTGATAATCGTTTCAGGCGTGATGCGCGGCCATTTTTCTAACGGGCGATTTTCGATTGGAGAAAAGGATTGCTTCGGAAAAAGGAGTAGACCGATACTCCCGATTGCTAACATCGAAATGAATAAAACGACGAGTAATTTTTCAGCCATAGTTTCCTCCTTTAAAATCGAAAATATAAAAATGGATTAAAACTCGCATCTACTAAATAAGCGATACTCATGAGATAAATCATCATGTATAAAACGATATGCCAACTTTTAAATGTCACATTTTTCATAATTGGCAATGACGCTAAAATAGCGATGATGATCAACGGACCTTCTGTCAAAACGTAATACAATGTCGTATCGTCATAAAAACCGTTTTGCGACGTAAACATGCGAACGAAATAATGCGTCATATCCCCGAAGTCTTCAAATACGAAAATGACCCATCCGACCGCAATCGCAAGTAAGGCATAGACATGTCGGAACCATTTCGGAACTTTTTCCAATGCACGTAACCAAAACTTTTTTTCCAAGACGAGTAACAAACCGAAATACGCTCCCCATAACACGTAATTCCAACTCGCTCCGTGCCAAAGTCCTGTCAATAACCAGACGATCGCAATATTTCTTAATTGCTTCGGCAGTCCGTGACGATTTCCCCCTAGTGGGATGTACACGTAATCGCGAAACCAACTGCCGAGGGATATGTGCCACCGCCGCCAAAAGTCTGTCATACTTTCCGCTGTATAAGGATAGCGGAAGTTTTCTTCAAAGCGAAAACCGAACATTAATCCGAGACCGATCGCCATATCGGAATAACCGCTAAAATCAAAGTAAATTTGTAAAGCGAAGGCGAGAATGCCGAGCCACGCTGTAAGTAGCGGCATCGTTTCCATCGAACTATGAGAAATCGTATCCCACAACAAACCGATATTGTTCGCCAACAAAACTTTTTTACCA
>JASLHQ010000140.1 GCA_030152265.1 Savagea sp. | reverse complement strand
CCCATAATATTCAGGATTCGCTCCGAGTGTCGCTAAGAAAGAAGCTTTATAATCAGGTGAACGACCCATTTGGCCATATGTGAGACGTGACCATTCTGCGATCGCATCGCGCGTTTTAAATAAATCTTCCGGAGAAGTATCCGGTTGGAAGAAACGTTGCGTATATCCTCCATTCCCTGTGTCTGTTGGACGTGTTAAAATATCTTTCGTTTCCGGATCATGCAGTGCATCGTACAGTCTTGCGATCGAGCGAGCACTATTTCGGAAAGCAGGATGCGTTGTAACATCCTTTACTTTCTTCCCATGCAACCAAATCTCTCGACCGTCCTTCAAACTTTCTAAATACTCAGCTCCCGTAAGTGGTAACCTTGAATCTTGACTCATACAAAAACCCCCTTCGAATGATTTGTAATCGCTTACTTGTCTATTATGTTACATTTCACTGACAATTCTGTGAACTGTAAAAAAGTATAGACTGTTCGTAAGAAACTACATCTTTTTAAAGGGGGTAACGTGATTTCTTCTATTTTTATTAAATTATTTGCAATAAGAAGTGAATTTGAATAGCAAATTGATATTGGAACCGATCATGTCCTGATTTTAAATCCATTTTACTCAGTTTTTCAATGCGATCGAGACGATAACGTAATCCAGCAATCGATAAATGGAGCTCATCGGCTGTCTGTTGTAAATTTCCGTTGTAATCGAGAAAAATCTTCAACGTAATGAGCAATTCTGCTTCATTATCACGGTCATACTCGATAATCTCTCCGATGACCGACTCATAAAATTCAATCAATTCATCATGGTTCGTATTGTTAATGAACATCATGACCGATTGAACCGAACTGTAATTCGTCATATGGTTTTGATGTGGATAGACGAGTGACAAAAAATCACATAATCGTTTCGCATCTACGTAGCTTTTGCTAATGTCACGCAATTGCTCTACTTCACGCCCGACACCGATATAAATGCGACTGCGCGGAAATTGATCGGTCATCTCCTGCAAAATCGTTGTCGCAAATAAACGATAACGCTCCTCCACCTGTTCTGAAATGAGCATCGTCACATATCCTTCTCGCATAAACGTTTGAAACTCTTCATAATGGTGAGATAAATAAGCGACTGCTTCTTCACTATCTTCTTTACGCGACAATTTGAAGCTAACGACCATATACGACGCATCCGCATCGAGTTCGAACAGCGCCGCTTGATGTCTTAACGTTAAATCACTCGTGAAACGTCCATTCACGATATCATCGATAAAGTTTGAACGCTTCGTCCAAATGGACTCCATCATTTTCAATTCGTGATACATTTGAATTTTTAACACGACGAGCGCTTGTTGGACGAGTAACTCTTCTCGCTGCGTCAACGGCTCTTCCACATCAATTAATAAAGACCCGAGCAATTCATCTTTCGATACGATCGGATAACGAATCTCTTTTCGCTGTTCGAGTGGCGGCTCGACTGTTGAAGATGCAATAACAGCTCCGTACTTTTCAACACGAACTGTTTTTTGTAAACAATCTCGCAGTAAAGATAAAGTTGTTTCAATATTTTCATCCGATAAAAAGTGCTCCGTTAATAAATCACGAAACTGTTTCGCTTCATCAATATGTTGATGTAACAATTCCATTTGACGATACGTATCTTCTAAAATGTCATTCATCGATTCTTCTTTATAATATTTCAAATCTTTTTGATGACATTCATCTAGATGCTTCACCGTACGCGCTTCAAAATAACAAGCTTCGTCCCCTTTCGCGCGACAAGTGAGCTCGTACGCTAACACGTTTTGACCAAAACTGGCAGATAAATAACCGCTCGCATAACCGAGCAAAGACCAACACGAAAACTCTTCTCGCACGCCATGCTTTAATAAATGAAGATCCGCTTCATACGAATTGCGCCAATATCCAGAGAAAAATAAGGCATCGTCTGTTATTTCGATTTGATCCGGTTCTACAGTAACAACACCCGCAATCGTATGCATGACAGGCCCTGCTAACAACAATTCTTTAAGCGACGTCCAATCATATTTCGCTTGTAAAGTCTCCGCATCTCGATATCCCCACGACCATCCGAAACGCATTAAAAAACCTTTCGCTCGCTCAATGCCGAGCGTATGAATGAGATCCGAACTTAAAATGCCGAGCGCCTCATTCGAAAACAACACGACGCGCTCTTCATGCAATCGAATGACCCCAGTACGTCGATTCACGTCGAGCACCTCTTCTAAAAATAACTGATTCGCTTTCATCCAAACTCCCCCTTTACTCCCCAAATCTAGAATTGTTTCTATCGTAAACGATTTTGTAACATTTTGTTTACTTTTTGCATTATGAGAACGATAAAAAACCTTCCTCGCATAAGGAAGGTTGAAAAATAAAGATGAAAGTGAACATTAAAAAATCCTCCCCCACTGATGTGAGAAAGGATTGAACGTGTAATGTAAAATTAACGTTTTGAGAATTGTGGTTTACGACGTGCGCCGCGAAGACCTGGTTTTTTACGCTCTTTCATACGTGGGTCACGTGTTAAGAAGCCTTCCGCTTTTAATACTTTGCGGTATTCAGGATCTACGTTTAAAAGTGCACGAGCGATTCCGTGACGGATTGCTCCTGCTTGTCCTGTGAATCCACCACCGTTAACGTTAACGTGAACGTCATAGCTACCTAATGTTTCTGTAACTGCGAGTGGTTGTTTCATTAATTCACGAAGTGTTTCAAATGCGAAGTAGTCTTCTGCGTCACGTTTGTTTACGACGATTTTTCCATCGCCAGGAACTAAACGTACACGTGCTACTGAACTTTTACGACGGCCAGTGCCGATATATTGTACTTGTGCCAAAGGTTTTCCTCCTCTTTAATTAACCGCGAAGTGTGTATACTTCTGGTTGTTGTGCTGCGTGTGGGTGATTCTCGCCAGCGTAAACGTGAAGTTTACGGTAGTTTGCACTTCCGAGTGGACCACGTGGAAGCATACCTTTTACAGCGAGTTCGATTACGCGTTCTGGGTGACGATTGATCATCTCTTCTGCAGAACGTTCTTTAATGCTACCTGTGTAACCTGAGTGACGGTAGTATTTTTTGTCTTTCATTTTGTTACCTGTTAAATGAATTTTTTCAGCGTTGATGACGATTACGTTATCGCCTGTATCAACATGTGGTGTAAACGTTGGTTTATGTTTTCCACGTAAGAGTGCAGCGACTTCTGTTGCTAAACGACCTAAAGTTTGACCTTCAGCGTCTACAACTAACCACTTGCGCTCTACTTCGTTAGCTTTTGCCATGAATGTTGTACGCATTTTCGTTCCTCCTAAATATAAACTACGAATCTCGTTTTCTCTATCCCTAAACACAAATGAGCTTTCCGGGGCTACTTGTGGGGTTATTGAAATACCATTTAATATCATATCTTTTATTGTTAGTAAAGTCAAGCGTTTTTATTGAAAACACACGGGAAAGTTGTATTATTCACCATAGTGTACTTCAACTAAGTATAAACCGTGTGATGGCGCTGTTTTCGCTGCTTTTTTACGATTTTTCGCAGCGAGTATTTCAACGATTGAATCAGGATCATATTGTCCTCTTCCGACCGCTAAAAGCATACCTGCAATCGTTCGCACCATATTGTATAAAAATCCGTCGCCTTCAATCGTCATATGCAATTCATCGCCAAACTCTTCAATCGATAGCTTTTGAATCGTTCGTACACGATTTGTCGTCGCTGTTTTCGTCGAACAAAAACTCGTAAAATCATGCGTGCCGACAAAATGTTGCGCTGCTTGGCGCATCTTATCGACATCAGGATATTGATAACCGATATGCACCGCATAATTCCGATGAAACGGACTTTGAATAGGCGTTCGTTCCCATTTGTAAAGATACGTTTTACCTGTCGCGTCATAACGCGCATGAAAATCGCTCGCAACTTCTTCTACCGCAATGATTCGAACATCGCTCGGCAACAACGTATTCATTGCGATACACCATCGCTCTTCTGGGATGGTGAGAGGCGTATCGAAGTGAATCACTTGCCCGAGTGCGTGAACACCTGTATCTGTTCGTCCACTCGCGACAGAAATAATCGAATCATCTTTATGGATTTTGCGCAAAGCGCGATCGATCTGTTGTTGGACTGTTCGTCCTTCATCTTGAATTTGATACCCGTTAAAGTGGGTGCCATCATATTGTACAATCGCTTTTAAACGTCGCATGCATCGTTATCCTTTCATTCGCAAATACAAAAGTACCCCTGAAAAAGCAAAAAGTACGAGTAATACGAGCGTATCACGCCCTTGCCAAGCGAGCTGACGATATCTCGTACGCCCTTCGCCTCCACGGTATCCTCTCACTTCCATCGCTACCGCTAAATCGGTCGCCCGTTTAAATGAGTTAATAAAGAGTGGAATTAAAAGAGGAACGACCGCTTGGAAACGTTCTTTTAATGTCCCAGTATTTAAATCGGATCCTCTCGCTACTTGCGCTTTCACAATTTTATCTGTCTCGTCCATCAATGTCGGGATGAAACGTAAAGCAATCGACATCATTAACGCTAATTCGTGGACAGGAAATTTCAATGCATTTAAAGGATTCAGCAATTTCTCAACACCATCTGTCACAGAAATCGGTGACGTCGTTAACGTTAATAAAGTCGTCATAAAAATTAACGTGAAAAATCGAATCGAAATGAAAAATCCTTGTTTCAGCCCTTCTTCATAAATGTGAAAACGGCCAATTGAAAACAACACTTCTCCACCTTTTGTAAAGGCGACATGCATTAAAAATGTAAATAAAATTAAATAAAATACAATTTTCAATCCGTTAAATAAAAAACGAAACGGAATTTGCGTCAGCCAAACAGCGAAGAAAGTGAATGCTAACAATAAGCTATATGATAAAAGATCATTCGCCAAAAAGACTGTGAAAATAAAGAAAAAAATAAATAATAGTTTCGAACGCGGGTCTAAGCGATGAACAAAGCTTGTACCGGGTACGTACCTACCGATAATCATTTTCTCAAGCATGAACATCCCTCTCTTTCAGTAGACGGCTGTATGCTCGTACAAATTGTTCTTCCGTTAAACAAACTTCTCCGAAAGAACGACCTAACTTTTCTTCAAGTTGCCTTTGGAAATGATACACTTGCGGCAACTCCAATCCGTTATCGAGTGCGATATTCGTACTAAACACTTCTTCAGGACTCGCTTGAGCGACGGATGTTCCCGCATTCATAACGACGATATCGTCCGCATAACGCGCCGCGTCTTCCATACTATGTGTCACTAAAATCGTCGTGAGATTTTGTTCTTCATGCAAGCGCAAAAATAAATTCATAATTTCTTTCTGACCACGAGGATCGAGTCCTGCTGTCGGTTCATCTAAAATGAGCACTTCCGGTTCAAAAGCTAAAACACCCGCAATCGCAACACGACGCATTTGACCTCCTGATAAATCAAAGGGGGATTTTTGTAAAACGTCTTCCGGTAATCCTAAAAGTGCGACGAGTTCATGTGCTTTTTGGCGTGCTCGTTCTTCTTCCATCCCGAAGTTCATCGGGCCAAACATAATATCCTTTTCAACCGTCTCTTCAAACAGTTGATGTTCAGGAAACTGAAAGACAATCCCGACTTTCGAACGTAAGTCACGTAACACTTTTCCTTTCGTATAGCGCTCAACTGTCGTTTCACCAATTCGAACCGTACCCGTCGTCGGCTTCAATAAACCGTTCATATGTAACAGAACAGTCGACTTACCAGAGCCTGTATGACCGACGAGTGAAGTGAAAGAGCCACTTTTAATATGAAGGTTGACATCTTCTAACGCTTTCGTTTCAAACGGTGTATCCGCAGCGTAGCGATACCCTACTTGTTGAAATACAATGTCCATAACTGTTCCACCAACTTTTCTTCCGTCAATTCATGCGCGACGTTAATCTCTTCTCTTTTAAGTAAATTTGCTAAACGGAGAGTGAATGGTAAATCGAGCCCGATTTCTTCTAACTGTTTTCCATGACGGAACATTTCTTCAGGTGTCGTCTGGAAAAGAAGCTTCCCTTCATTCATGACGAGTACTTCATCTGCAAGTAAGACTTCCTCTAAATCATGTGTGATTGAAATGACTGTCACATCGGTCGTTTCTTTCAATTCCGTTACTGTACGCATAACATCTTCTCGTCCTTGAGGATCGAGCATCGACGTCGCTTCATCTAAAATGAGAAGTTCGGGGTGCAATGCAATGGCACCTGCAATCGCCACACGTTGCTTTTGACCACCTGATAAATGGTGCGGTTCTGCATCGAGAAACTGATCCATACTCACTTGACGCAACACTTCCATTACACGTTCTCGCATTTGTTCATAAGGAACCCCACGATTTTCTAAAGAAAACGCGACATCATCTTGTACCGTCGTTCCGACAAACTGATTGTCTGGATTTTGAAAGACGACACCGATACGCTCTCGGATGTTCCAAACATTTTCTTCCGTGTAATCTTCTCCGAACATTTTTAAACTACCGTCCGTTGGTAAATACAACCCGATCATCAGTTTAGCGAGTGTCGATTTCCCCGAACCATTATGTCCAACGATAGCGATCCACTTGCCACGTTCAATCGTAAATGAAACATCTTGAAGTACGCGAGGGCCTTCTTCATCATAAGAGAAGTTAATCTCTTCTCCTTGTACAATTGCCATTCCATTCCACCTCAACTTCCTATTGTTAACTAAATTATATATTAAGTTTACCAAACAGTAAATATCAAAAAATTCAAATAAAAAAGCGCGCACCTCATCCTGAGAAATGCGCACATATCTATTCATTGCCAGGGCTCAATCCGGCAAAGCGGATGAGGTACGTAGAGCTAGACCAGTTATCATGTAACCAATCGTGACACTCTGCTTTTCATTGTCGTATAAATGAATTAGTGTAAAAAAATAGTGTGACTGTGCGTACGACAGACACACCATTTTATATTAAACGAGTTCGATGATAACCATCGGTGCAGCGTCTCCGCGACGTGGACCAACTTTCATGATACGTGTGTATCCACCTTGACGCTCTGCATAGCGTGGTGCGATATCGTCGAATAATTTTTGAAGTGCGTACACTTCCTCTTCGTTACCCTCTTCGTCCGTTACGATTGCAACTTCACGACGGATAAACTCTGCAGCTTGACGGCGTGCGTGTAAATCACCGCGTTTACCGAGTGTGATCATTTTTTCAACTACTGAGCGTAACTCTTTTGCACGTGTTTCAGTCGTTTGGATGCGCTCATTAATGATGAGATCCGTTGATAAATCACGAAGTAACGCTTTACGTTGTGAACTTGTACGTCCAAGTTTTCTGTATGACATTACAGTTTCCCTCCTTACAATACCGGTTGTAAATTAATCTTCTGTACGTAATTCTAAGCTGAGCTCGTCTAATTTAGACTTCACTTCTTCTAAAGATTTACGTCCTAAGTTACGTACTTTCATCATCTCTTCTTCAGTTTTGTTTGTTAACTCAAGAACAGTGTTGATTCCTGCACGTTTCAAGCAGTTATATGAACGAACAGAAAGGTCTAATTCTTCAATAGTCATTTCAAGAACTTTTTCTTTCTGATCCTCTTCTTTTTCGACCATAATTTCAGCAGCCTGTGCCTCGTCAGTTAAGTTGACGAAAATATTAAGGTGCTCTGTCAAAATTTTAGCTCCGAGAGATACAGCCTCTTTTGAACCGATGCTTCCATCAGTCCAAACGTCAAATGTCAATTTATCAAAGTTAGTACTTTGACCGACACGTGTATTTTCCACTTGGAAGTTAACGCGTGAAACCGGAGTGTAAATTGAATCGACTGGGATGACACCAATCGCTAAATCTTCACGTTTATTTTGCTCAGATGGTGCATAGCCACGACCACGCATTGCGTACATACGCATACGTAAATGACCATTTTTCGCAATCGTTGCGATTGGAAGATCCGGGTTTAAGATTTCGACATCACTGTCATGCATAATATCTGCAGCAGTTACGACACCTTCACCTTTCACATCAATCTCGATTACTTTTTCATCGTCTGAGTAAATTTTAAGCGCAAGCTTTTTAATATTTAAAATGATCGTCGCTACATCTTCAACGACACCTTCGATAGTTGAAAATTCATGGAGCACTCCATCGATTTGAATCGATGTTACAGCAGCTCCAGGTAATGAAGATAATAAGACACGGCGTAATGAATTCCCTAAAGTATTCCCATAACCACGTTCTAAAGGTTCGATAACAAACTTACCGAATGTTCCATCTTCACTTAATTCAATCGTTTCAATCTTCGGCTTTTCAATTTCGATCATTTCGATTTACCCTCCTAAACGTCTTAGTTGATTTGTTCCATATGAAATTGCGTTCCATAGACGGCAATGATGTATCAAATGGAAAAAATCCCATTATACACGACGACGTTTTGGTGGACGGCAACCGTTATGTGGAACTGGAGTTACGTCACGGATTGCAGTTACTTCTAAGCCTGCAGCTTGAAGTGAACGAATTGCAGCTTCACGACCTGCTCCTGGACCTTTAACTGTTACTTCTAAGTTTTTCAAACCGTGTTCCATTGCTGTTTTAGCAGCTGTTTCAGCAGCCATTTGTGCAGCGAACGGAGTTGATTTACGTGAACCTCTAAAGCCTAATGCACCTGCACTTGACCAAGAAATTGCGTTTCCGTGTACATCTGTAATTGTTACGATCGTGTTGTTAAATGTTGAACGAATGTGTGCAATACCAGATTCGATAACCTTTTTCACACGACGTTTACGAGTTTGTTGTTTGCGTGCCATTGTATTAATAGACCTCCTTTACTTGAAAGATTATTTCTTTTTACCTGCGATTGTACGTTTCGGACCCTTACGAGTACGAGCGTTGTTTTTCGTGTTTTGACCACGAACTGGTAAACCACGACGGTGACGGATACCACGAAGGCTTCCAATCTCCATTAAACGTTTAATGTTAAGTGATGTCTCACGGCGAAGGTCTCCCTCTACTTTTAAGCCGTCGATTACTTCACGAATTTTATCGAGTTCTGCATCAGTTAAATCACGAACACGTGTGTCCTCAGAAACACCTGCTTCTGCTAAGATTTTTTGAGCAGTCGTTTTACCG
>JASLHQ010000111.1 GCA_030152265.1 Savagea sp. | reverse complement strand
TGTGTGAAATCGTAACGTGGGTTTTCCGATACTTTTGAAGTCGCTCGTATGACGATTGATAACAATTTTGTCACTTCTTGTCAGTCTCTTTCAAGCACTGCACACACGTATACAGAATGGTCTGGATTCGTCACATATTTCGGTTTTAAATTATTCAGTGCAAAAGCTTTCACATCTGTTGTACAATGCGAACATTCACAACAAAGTTTTAACTATTTCTAGTAACATTTCAACATCTCTTCCATTACATTCACAATCATTTTGCATTCCCTTTTTCATTTATTTTTTATAAAACAATGACAAAGACTACATTCTGACAAAACGAGAATGTAGTCTTCTTTATTTTTATTAACGTTGTGTATTCGTCAGCAATTCCGATCCTGAAATTCCTGGTTCTGTCATTTCTTCCGGATGTAAAATGACATCGAGTTCAGATTCTGTTAAAATACCACGTTCTGCACAAATGTCACGCACCGGGCGTCCTGTTTGAAGCGCTTCTTGTGCGACTTGTGCTGCTGTTTCATAGCCGACATGCGGATTGATCGCCGTGACGATTCCGATACTGCGGTCGACATATTCCTGCATCGTTTCAACATTTGCGACGATACCGTCTACACAGTAGTCATTGAAGACGTTGAAGACGTTCGTCATAATTTCAATCGACTGCAGTAAGTTGAAGACGAGTACCGGCTCCATAACGTTCAATTCGAATTGACCTGCTTCTGATGATAAAGCGATCGTCTGGTCGTTCCCCATCACTTGGAATGCGACTTGGTTCATCACTTCCGCCATAACTGGGTTCACTTTTCCTGGCATGATCGATGAGCCTGGTTGACGTGGTGGCAATGTAATTTCCGCAAGTCCCGTACGTGGTCCTGAAGACATTAAACGTAAGTCGTTCGCGATTTTCGACATGTTCACCATACAGCCACGAAGCGCGCCTGAAATGTATACGTAACCGTCTGTATTTTGCGTCGCGTCGACGAGATGTTCTGCCGAGTTGAGTTGGAAGCCGCTATTTGCGCTTAAGCGCTCTGCGACGTATTCGATATATTTCGGATCCGCGTTCAAACCTGTACCGACTGCTGTCGCACCCATGTTGATGTCATACATATATTTGCGTGACTCGTGAATGCGCTCGATGTCGCGTTTAAAGACGCGCGCATACGCCGAAAATTCTTGTCCTAAACGAATCGGAACCGCATCTTGTAAGTGAGTACGTCCCATTTTTAAGTAGCCATCAAACTCTTCCGCTTTACGTTTAAATGTTACGTAAAGGCGATCCATCGTTTGAAGTAATGTTTCAATTTTCGTTAAGACGGCGATATGAATTGCTGTCGGGAAAGCATCGTTCGTCGATTGTGCCATGTTGACGTGCGAGTTCGGACTGATTGTCGCATAGTCACCTTTTTCTTTTCCTAAAAGTTCGAGTGCACGGTTCGCAATGACTTCGTTCGCATTCATATTGACAGACGTTCCAGCGCCCCCTTGAATCGGGTCGACTAAAAACGCATCGTGCCACTGCCCTTGAATAATTTCGTCCGCTGCTTGAATAATGACGTTCGCAATCGTTTGGTCTAATTGACCTGTCGCTGCGTTCGCTTCAGCTGCGGATTTTTTTACGATCGCAATCCCTTCGATTAATGCTGGATTAATGCGATAGCCTGTAATCGGGAAATTTTCCACTGCGCGTAACGTTTGAATACCGTAGTAAGCGTCTACGGGAACACGTTTCTCTCCTAAAAAGTCTCGTTCAATTCGAAATTGCTCTTCTTGTTGCATGTCGTCACCATTCCTTCTTCCTCACTTAAACTCTAATTGTCATCACTAGTGTAACATTTTTCTCGTTAGCATCACGTAATGTTCACCAATTTATTTCGATTTTACTATTATACATCAATTATCTAATAATTTGGAATAATTTTCAGCAATCGTAACAGAAAAAAACTAACTCCCTTAACGAGAGTTAGTTTCGCTCTTTATTTACGCTTTGCACGCAATGCTTCGATTCGTTTTACGACGCGGTCACGTAAGCTGCGACGTAAAATTTTACCTGTCGCATTTTTCGGTAATTCTTCTGAGAAGTGAATGACAGAAGGAACTTTGTACTTCACTAAATGGTTTTTACAATATTCTAGTAAATCATTTTCGTCTAAGTCGCTTCCTTGCTTCACGACGACGTATGCTTGAACTTGTTCTCCGAAATCGTCATCCGGAACACCGATAACCGCACATTCGACGACTTCTGGATGTTCGTAAAATACTTCTTCTACTTCACGCGGGTAGACATTAAATCCGCCGACGATGATCATATCTTTTTTACGGTCGACGATGTAGAAGTATCCTTCTTCGTCTTCACGCGCCATGTCGCCTGTATACAGCCAACCGTCGCGCAAAGCGATCGCTGTTTCTTCCGGCATTTTGTAGTACCCTTTCATGACGTTCGGTCCGCGTACGATCAATTCTCCGACTTCGCCTTTCGGTACTTCATTGCCTTCGTGGTCGACAACTTTATTTTCGACGTTGACGATTGAAAGTCCGATCGAGCCTGGCACACGTTCGCGGTCGATCGGGTTAAAGCACGTGACAGGAGATGCTTCTGATAAACCGTAACCTTCTGAAATACGAGTGTCGAACTTTTTCTCAAAATTGTGAAGTAGAGCGACAGGAAGTGACGCTCCGCCTGAAATGGAAAGACGAATCGATTCGTAATCTTCTTTCGTTCCGTCTTCATATTGGTAGAGGAAGTTGTACATCGTCGGTACTCCTGCGAATACCGTCGCTTTCTCTTCACGAATGATGCGGAAAATTTCTTTCGGGCTAAACTTCGGTACTAAAATAATCGTCGCGCCTTTTAAAAGTGGAGCGTTGACGACAACCGTCAATGCGAAAACGTGGAAAATCGGCAACGTCGCAATGACGCGATCTTCTGGAACCATCTTTAAATAGACGCCGATATCACACGCGTTCGAGTAAACGTTCTCGTGCGTCAACATCGCGCCTTTCGGTTGTCCTGACGTTCCTGACGTGTACAAAATGACAGCGGTTTCATCTTTGTCAATATCAAGAACTTCTGTCACCGCTCCGTCCACCTTCATTAAATCATTAAAGAAATACGCGCGATCTTCCAATTGGGTACATTGTTTCGTCGACGCTTCATCCGTCTCACAGACGATGAGTGTTTCTACTTTCGGGAATAATACTTGACGCTGTTGGAATAATGGGAACAACTGGTCAAGTGCGACCATGACAGTAGCGTCACTATTTTGAACGATATACGCGATTTCATTCGCTGTATAAATGGGGTTCACAGGTACGACAACTGCTCCAATTCGCCATGCCGCATACATCGTCACTAAGAAATGTGGGGTATTTCCGACGAGTAGTGCGACGTGGTCACCACGTTTTACACCTTGCTCTTGTAATGCATAAGCGAAACGTGCAACCGCTCCGTCAAATTCGCCATATGATGTTTTCTTCCCCAAAAATTCAAAGGCAATTCGCTCTGGCTGTTGCAACGCACGCTCATGTACTGAATCGATTAAATTCACTTCCATCACCCTCCTTGTAAAAATGAATGATTGTTCATTCGTTTCTCCCTTCATTATATCCAAAAAGTAACATCGTGACAACTTCTTTATGTCTCTTACCTTCTTTTTTCTCACATAAACTATATTTTTGTCTTTTACACTAAAAAAGTACGCCCCTTTTCTCATCAAGATGAGGAGCGTACGTGTGATAAGTAACGCCAACGAATCAAATAAAAGTACACGAACTGCAAAATCGTAAAGCCTGCGAGGACGATAAACATTTCCTTCGCAATCGAAATTTCCGCAAGCACGTCCCAAATGACTTGTAGCGACATAAATGCAAATGCACTATGCAGTAAAGCGACGCCCCACGGGAAGAAAAATTGCGGCATTAATTGACGATTGACGATTCGTTTAAACTCTCGGTCTGTCATGCCGAGCCTTCTCAACACATCGAACTCCGCTTTATCTCGTTCGAGCGATGTGTACAATTTGAAGTAAATGAAACTTCCTGCTGCTAAAAAGAGCACACCCGCTAACAGTAAACCGATAAAGAGTAATAGTGAGAACGTCGTCCGTAAAATCGAATAGTTCGCGCCTGGGTTTTCAAAAGTGAACGGAATATACGTATTGTTGACGACGGAACCGCTCACGATGCCAGATAATACTGTGCCGATACCTGTCGTCTCTTGCCATTCGTCGATGTGGAATGCGTAATACGTATAGACGACTGCTTGTTCTTTCGGCACTTCCGAACGGATGCGGTCATAGTCGTAATCGTTTAAAATGATCGCATTTAAACCGTGCGCATTCGCGGGAAAAAGATGACTGCCGTATACGCCAGAGATTGTCACCGGCAGTTGACTCGGCATTAACTCTGTATGCGTCACTCGCTTATCTAAACGTTGTGCTGCCGTTGCGGTCGCTGGTAAAAATCTCGCTTCCCCTTCTTCTAATTGGAGAGGCATCGTATACGATGCACGCGCTAAAGTGTTCACATCACTCTCTTTTAAAATGAAAACATCATGTGACGTCATGGAAGATGTCTGTTTCAAAACGGTGAACGGAACGAGTGTATAACCGATTTCCTCTTCCGCCAATTCTTCTTCTAACATCGTCACATGTGCGTATTCGAACGGATTGTCCGGTTCACTTTTGTAGACGATTCCGAGCGGATTCACTTCGCGATATTGCGAAGCGAATGACGTAAGAGAGGCGAGTATCCCGACGGACATGAACGCGATCGTTGAAACGATTGTAACGATGAAAAACATGCGTGCATTCTCTTTTAAACGAGCGATTCCTTCATTAATAGACAACAAGTTAAAATGACGCCAATAGAGCGACTTGCGCGAACGTAACAATTCAAACAAAAACGGTAACGAGTCTGTGAAAAAGTAATACGTCCCGAGCGTTGCAATCGGCGGTAATAAAAAGATGAGCCCGATGACGAGCACGTCATTCGTGAGCGCAGCTGATGCATAAGCTGACGCTAATAAAAACATCCCGAGATACGCACGAGCCGTCGAATGTGTCGTCGTTTGATGATCGACTTCATCTAATAAGTCTTCGATGCGCTCTGTACGGATGAACGACGGTGCGATAAATGCGATGATCGCAAATAAACTTAAAAAAGCCCCGACCGTTAACGCGAACGGTTGCCAAGCGAAGTAAAAAGGAAGGGCGGGCAGACGGACGATTTCCCGGACGATCATGAAGAAAAACTTTGAAAATAAAAACCCGAGAAACGTCCCGACACCAATCGCTGACGCTCCAATTAACATCGTCTCTAAAAAAATGAGCTTCGACAGTTGTTTTTTTGCCATACCGAGATGAATTAAAATACCGAACTCTTTTGAACGCGCCTGTAAAAAGGCACGCATCGAATAAAATAAGAAAAAGAGCGTAAAGACGTATAATGTCACTTCCGCTAATCCCATACCGACGAAGGCAATTTCTTGTAAAAAGCTATCTTCGATCGACGGATGGAATAACAACATCGAATATAAAAAGAACACCATGACGGAAAAAACACTCGCCATAAAGAAGGCAGCGTAAATGCGTCGGTTCCGTATGACGTTCCGATAAGCAAACTGGCGAAATGTCATCGGAAATCACCTGGAATCGTCCGTAAATCGTGCACATTGCCACCGAGCAATGATAAAACGTTCAAAATGCGTTGGAAAAACGTTTGACGATTGACGTCGCGATAAATTTCATTGAAAAATTCACCGTCTTTAATGAACAAGACACGGTCGCAATAACTTGCCGCAACTGGATCGTGCGTCACCATAATCATCGTCGTCTTCTCCCGTTCGTTAATTGCCGTCAACAACTCCAGTACGTCGCGAGCTGACTTCGAATCTAAATTCCCGGTCGGTTCATCGGCTAAAATGAGCTTCGGACGGTGAATGAGCGCTCTTGCGATAGCCGTTCGCTGCGCTTGGCCTCCGGATAATTCGTGCGGTCTTCTTTGTAAAATTTCATCCAAGTCGAGCGCTTCCGAAACACGAGCGAGTCGCTTTTCCATTTCGTCAACCGGTTTTGCATCGAGCGTCAACGGCAAGACGATATTTTCTTCTACCGATAACATTTGAAGTAAATGAATTTCTTGGAAGACGAAGCCGAATTGTCTCCGGCGAAAAATCGCTAATTCTTCTTCCGACAACTGTTCAGGGTTAATGCCGTCAATTTCGACCGTGCCATATGTCGGTTCATCGACCGTTGATATGATGTTTAACAACGTCGTTTTCCCACTCCCAGACGGTCCCATAATGGCGATAAACTCGCCTTCTTTCGCTTCAAAATCGAGCCGATTGAGCGCGCGGTGCATCACTTTACTCTCGTAAATTTTCGTGATCTCTTGTAATTTCACGACTGTCTTCTTCTCCATCTGTGCGCTCCTCCTTCCGCTCCACTGTAAAGTCGATCGTCATCGTCGTACCGATACCGACTTCTGATTCTACATGAAAAGTATGTCCTAAACGTTCGCACACTTCCGCGGCAATGTACAATCCCATTCCCGTCGACTCTCCTGTTAACCTGCCGTTTTCTCCAGTGAAAAACGGTTTTTTAATACGATTAATGTCAGACTGTGGAATACCGATTCCCTCATCTCGTACAGAGAAGCTAACCTTTTCCGCTGTTTGTTCAGCTGAAAAGTACACTTTTTTCCCTTTTTCAAACGTATATTTCACCGCGTTCGTCACAAATTGTGCGAAGACGATTTTAATCCATTTCACATCAGTCGCGACGACGATCGATTCGTCAATATCGACGACTGGAAATACACCGTTCGTAATGAATAAACGTTTATGTTCTGAAATAACTCCTTGGACGAGTTGGCGTAACGGCACCGCTTCAATGCGCATATCTTCCTCGAACGTATCGAGACGCGCGTGAACGAGCACCGCTTCCAAACCGCGCTGCATTTTATCGAGTTCTTCTTGGATGCTTTTTATATTAATTTCTTCCTGTTGTAACAACAAACTCGTCACAGAAATTGGCGTCTTCATTTGATGTACCCATTGGTTAATGAAATGAAGTTGGCGACTTTGCGCTGCGTATAATTGTTGTACTTCCCCTTGATAAAGGCGGTACGATTTGCGCATAAATTGCGTCGTCGCTAAATGTTCAGGAGTCGTCGAATGACGAATTAATAAATCTTCCATATGAGCTGGTTTTTCGACAATTTTCGTGTAAAAATTGCGTCGTAAAATGTATTTCGCAAGCAAAAAGGCGAACGTAAAGACGATGCCGAGTATGAATGCGTAAGCCGCTGTATAAACGTCACGGAATCCATCGAGCCAATACAATAACAAAATGAACCCGAGCAATCCGCATTGGAATAAAACGAGTGGCACATGTTCTTTTATAAATAGTTGAACAGCTTTCATCGCTCTAACTCATCGAGTACGAAACGGTACCCCGCCCCGCGCACAGTTTCAATTTGAGAGATGATGTCGTAATCACTCAACTTTTTACGGACGCGTGCGACGTTCACATTTAACGTATTTTCATCTACGAACGATTGATCGTCCCACAACTCTTCTAACAACCGTTCACGCGATACGACTTTCGGTTCGTCTTCCATTAATAAATGCAAAATCGAACATTCCTTTTTCTGCAGAGGAATGATCGTTTCCTCTTTATGCAGTTCCATGCGTTCAACGTATAGATGGAGTGAACCGCATTTAATGATGCGTTCCGATTGATTCGACGCATACTCTCCGAACGAGCGGCGCAAATGACTGCGTATTTTAGCGAGCACGATTTCGTAATGAAACGGCTTCGTAATGAAGTCGTCTCCTCCATTTTCAAGCGCAAATACTTGATCCATCTCTCCTGAGCGTGCTGAAATGAATAAAATCGGGCAAGTCGTATGTTGGCGTAGTTGACGGCACCAATAATAGCCGTCGTACGAAGGTAAATTAATATCTAACAAAATTAAATGAGGCTCAAAATCGAGCACTTCTTCTGTAATCCGGTCAAAATCTTCGACAATCGCGACGTCGTATTGATACTTTTGCAGCGTATCCGCAAGCAATTCCGCAATCTTTCGATCGTCTTCTACGATAAAAATTCGATGTTGTTCCATCGAGTGCTCCCCTTTCTTCCGTTCATTTCCTTCTATTATACCGTGTCCTCTCTTTAGACGGCTAGCCACACCCTTTAGTTGCGATAAAAAGCCCTCCCTTCTGCGAAAGAGAGACTTTGTTCATTCCATAACAACAATAAAAAACGCCGCACATTGGCGACGTTTTTTAGGACGGGATTAAAAATATATTTATTATTTTACTCTCGCTATATTATAAAGCGACGATAAATTCAGCCTCTGTCTGACGCTGTACTTCTTCCAATGTTACATCGTCTAACAATTCGACGAGCTTCATTCCTTCATCCGTGAAATCAAACACCGCTAAGTCGGTAATGAGACGGCTAACGACACGTTGACCGGTCAGCGGTAATTCGCATCGCTTCTTCACTTTCGACTCCCCGTGTTTATTGACATGTTCCATAATGACGATAACACGTTTCGCTCCGTTGACGAGGTCCATCGCACCGCCCATTCCTTTAACCATTTTCCCTGGAATCATCCAGTTCGCAAGGTCGCCTGTTTGCGACACTTCCATACCTCCGAGAATTGCCAAATCGATATGACCTCCACGAATCATCGCAAACGACTCCGCATTATCAAAAAATGAAGCCCCTTTGACAGCCGTCACGGTTTCTTTCCCCGCATTAATTAAATCAGGATCGACTTCTGATTCCGTCGGATACGGCCCGATTCCGAGCAAACCATTTTCAGACTGAAGCATCACATCATATTGTGCTGGGATAGCGTTAGCCACGAGCGTCGGCATGCCGATTCCTAAATTGACATTCATGCCATCTTGAATTTCTTTTACGGCACGCGCTACAATTTTATCACGACTATTCATGAGAAATCCCCCCTTCTCTCACTGTTAAACGTTCAATTCGTTTATCATAATCTGTGCCGACGAGAATGCGTTGAACATAAATCCCCGGTAAATGCACCTCATCCGGATCAATTTCTCCGACCTCGACAAGTTCCTCCACTTCAGCAATCGTCACTTTTCCACACATCGCTGCGAGCGGATTGAAGTTGCGAGATGTTTTACGAAATACGAGATTCCCATACTTGTCGGCTTTCCAAGCTTTCACGAGGGCAAAGTCGGCTTGAATACTTCGCTCAAGCAAGTACTCTTTACCATCAAAATGCTTCGTCTCTTTCCCTTCAGCAATCGGTGTGCCGACTCCTGTCGCCGTATAAAAACCCGGTATGCCCGCACCACCTGAACGCATTCGCTCTGCTAATGTCCCTTGTGGAGTTAATTCTACTTCTAATTCTCCACTTAAAAACTGTTGTTCAAAAGTTTTATTTTCTCCAACGTAAGAAGCAATCATTTTTTTAATTTGTTTATTACGTAGTAAAAGTCCGAGTCCCCAATCGTCTACCCCGCAATTGTTAGAAGCGACGGTTAACTGCTTGACGCCTTTTTTCTCAAGTGCTTCAATTAACTTCTCTGGAATGCCACAAAGTCCAAATCCGCCGACTGCTAACGTTGCCCCATCGTCAATATCCGCCACTGCTTCATCAAACGACGTGAATACTTTATTCGTCATCTTCATTTCCCCCTTTGTTTGTGCATGTACTACTCGTTACAAATATTGTAGCGCTTACATACTTATAAGTGAAATTCATTAATAGAATGTTCTTTATTCCTTTTCGTTATAGTTTAACGGTTGCTCCTGAACGAGTAAGTCTAAAAAACGTTGCACAGCAATTGGGGAGTACGCTTTCTTTTTCCGAATTGCTCCGAGGCGATAGTAAAAATTCATCCCTTCAATTGAAATCATACGGATGTGGGGATTGTTTTGCTTTTCATAAATGGACTTCGGCAATAACGTCACTCCTAAGTTGGACGCTACTAACTCTACAATTAAATCCCATTGCGAGCTTTTATAACCGACTTTCGGTGTAAACCCTGCTTTTCGACAAGCTTCCATCACGTGATCATGCAAAGTAAAGTTTTCTGCAAATAAGATGAACGGATCGTCGCTTAACTGCTTTAAATGAATCGATGAACAGTGTGATAACGGGTGAGATTCATGTAAAAAAATATAAAATTGGTCTTCTAAAATCGGAATGACTTCAAACTTACGTTCATCAGCAGGAAGTACGACTATCCCTAAGTCAACATCTCCATTTTCGACGAGCGGACCGATTAATTTCGCCCCTTGCTCAATAAGTTCGAGGTCAATATTTGGATGATGTTGTTGAAATATACGCGCCATTGTCGGAAAAAATAAAGTCCCAACTAGCGGTGGAATTCCGAGGCGAATAGAGCCGATTTCTACATTGAACAAATCGTCTAAAGAAACACGCATTTCATAAATAGACTGCCGTATTTTATTCCCTTGACTGTAAACGATTCGTCCAGCATCCGTTAATGTCACATGTCGAGTCGACCGATCTAACAATTCAACGTCTAAATCTTCTTCTAACTTTTTAATGTTTTTACTTAATGATGGTTGAGACACGTACAATTGTTTCGCTGCTTCTGTAAAAGTCCCGTATTCTACAACAGCCATGAATGCAAACAAATTTTTTAATTCCATATTCATTTCCCCCTTCGCTTCTTCATTTATTCCCTTTTGGCATAATAAAACATCCCCTCTATTCCTTTAGTATAAATGGCGATATTTTAAAACATCAAATATAAGACGAAATGATTCGCTACTTTTCCTCTTCTAACACATTTCACTTATTCCAAAAACTAATAATTGTACTTCATGCTATTAATTTACGTTATTTACACATCTTTTTCATCCGTTATACTATGTAAACAATAATCTTTTTGAAAGGGGAATACAAAGAAATGAAAACGCTCTCAAGATGGTCGAATAGCTTAATGGAGAAATATTTACCCGACCCTTATATTTTCGTGACGATTTTAACTGTACTCGTCGTCATTCTTGGACTTATTTTCACCGACGCTACAGCGATCAACATGGTGCAATATTGGGGGGATGGCTTTTGGGGGTTGTTATCGTTCACGATGCAAATGGTCGTCGTCCTTGCAGCTGGACATATTTTAGCGAATAGTCCTGCTTTCAAAAAAGTGTTAACAGCAAGTGCGAAACGTGTTCATTCGCCAACGAAAGCTATTATCGTCGTAACATTCGTATCCTTAATTGCTTGTTGGATTAACTGGGGATTCGGGCTCGTCATTGGAGCATTGTTCGCAAAAGAAATCGCACGTCACGTACCTGCTGTGGACTACCGATTACTCATCGCCAGTGCCTACTCAGGATTCATCATTTGGCACGGAGGACTTGCAGGTTCGATTCCATTATCCATCGCAACAGATGGACATCCATTCGCTGAGATGATCGGCGTCATTCCAACGACTGTTACTTTATTCTCTACTTACAATTTATTTATCGTAATCGTCATTTTATTTACATTACCGTTTTTCAATCGTTGGATGACACCGAAACAAGAAGATGTGATTACAGTCGACCCTGAATTGTTAGTCGAAGAAGAAGTTGAATTACCGAAACCAGAAAATAACTTCGCCAGCCGCGCAGAACGTAGCTATATATTAACCGCTTTAATCGGTGCGCTCGGGATTAGTTATTTAGTGTATCACTTTGCAACGAAAGGATTTTTACTTGATTTAAATATCGTCAATACGACATTCATTATTTTAGGAATTATTTTCCATGGAACGCCGCAACGTTTCTTAATGGCAGCGCAATAAGCGATTAAAACGACAGCGGGCATCGTATTCCAGTTTCCGTTTTATGCAGGTATTATGGGGATGATGACATACTCTGGACTCGCTGCAGTATTCTCAAACTGGTTCGTCAGCATTTCAAATGATACGACATTTTATTTATTCGCCTTTTTCGCAGGAGGTGTCGTCAACTTTTTCGTTCCTTCTGGTGGAGGGCAATGGGCAGTTCAAGCACCTATTATGCTTGAAGCGGCTCAAACGATGGGAATGGATTACGCGAAAACTGCGATGGCGATTGCTTGGGGAGATTCATGGACGAATATGATTCAACCGTTCTGGGCTTTACCAGCACTTGCAATTGCTGGATTAAAAGCGAAAGATATTATGGGCTTCTGTCTCTTTATATTTTTCTATACGGGGATTATTATTAGTATCGGGATGCTTTTCTTTTCATAACTTCAACCGCCACGGTCAATTGACGATGGCGGTTTTTCTATTTTAAAGAGCCTTCACTTTTTTCAAAGTGGAGGCTCTTTCGTTTCCCTTATTCTTCTTCAACAGTCACTTCCGCATGTTCTTCTTCATCAATCGGACGTGTACGATACGTCGTCACATAAGATTTCGATGCGTAAATAGATGTGCCGTGCGCTTGTTTATCTTCTTTATGAGATTCTGCGAAGTCACGTGAGTTTTTCCATAAGTCGTAATACTTCGGATCCGACCATTCCGTCAATACGATGTACGTATCGGAATTGATCGGACGTAGTAAACGAAATGCGATAAAGCCGACGTGATCTTGTAGTTTGCTCGTATTGTTTTTAAAACGATATTCAAAAATTGGACGTCCTTCGTCTGTCACTGGAATGTTGTTTAATACGAAATAACCGATTTTTTCAAGTTCACCTACTGAAGCGATCACTTCATACGAACGCGGTGTTTGAAAAACAGACGGACCATTCGTTTCATGCATGAGTACAGAATGTCCTGACCCATGAGATAAAATGAGCTCGTCATTTTTCTCCTGTGCTTTTTTCAAAAAGTCACGCGTTCCTGTCGTCATATAAAATTTTGTCATAAGTCCTTCCCCCTCTAAATTACAGTTTTGCTATATGATATACATTCCCTAACTGCAACACAAATAAACGTCTTTCTCAAACACAATGTGAACGACGTTAAGCACAATTTTATGACAATGTGGCGCTTTGTCTATACAATATAGATTAGAACAATTATAGTGTTAAGCGTATATTGTCATTGTTCTTTATTATGAATGAAAGAGGGGAAGACTTTTTATGACAAAGTTTAACGATACGTTATTACGTGCAGCACGTGGTGAAAAGATTGATCATACACCGGTATGGTTTATGCGACAGGCTGGGCGTTCTCAACCTGAGTATCGCGAGATTAAAAAGAAGTATTCATTAGAGGAGATTACACATCAACCTGAGCTTTGTGCTTACGTGACGAAGCTTCCAGTTGACCAATACGATGTGGATGCGGCGATTTTATACAAAGATATCGTCACACCTTTACCAGGACTCGGCATCGATGTGAAAATTAAATCAGGCGTCGGCCCTGTCATTTCAAACCCGATTCGTTCGGTACAAGATGTGTACAACTTAGGTGACCTTTCTCCAGAAGATGATGTTCCATATGTTTTTGAAACGATTCGCATGTTAACACAAGAACAATTGAACGTTCCGTTAATCGGATTCGCAGGAGCTCCGTTCACATTAGCGAGTTACATGATCGAAGGCGGTCCTTCAAAAGGATACCACATTACGAAATCATTCATGTTCACAGAAACTGAAGCATGGTATGCACTTATGGACAAACTTGAAGAA
>JASLHQ010000102.1 GCA_030152265.1 Savagea sp. | reverse complement strand
GATGGGTAATTAATTTTTTACCTTTCGCATTCCAGACGCTTACCGCAACGTCTCGCAAGGCGAGTCCTTGGAGTTCTTTTGAACGGATGAAACGCTCATCGGATAGTAAAGGAACTTCCGTCGGGTATAACGTTGTGACCGTATGTCCTGCGCGTTCTGCCCACGGATAGCCGTCGCCCGTACTCCCCGTTTGCGGAACGGCTTTTCCGCCGACTGCAACGATGACGTTGTCGGCTTGAATATCTTCGCCTGTCGTTAAGCGTACGCCGCGCACTCGTTCATCGTCCATCAACAATTTGTCGACTTTCGTTTCGAGTCGTACGTCGACATGTAATCGTTCTAACTCTGAAAGCAACGCATTGACGACATCTTTCGCTTTATTGGAAACCGGAAACATACGTCCGTGATCTTCTTCTTTTAAAGGGACGCCAAGATTTTCAAAATAGCGTATAATGTCTTCATTGTTAAAAACCGAAAAAGGTCCGTATAGAAAACGTCCGTTTCCTGGCAAGTGGGCGATAATTTCTTCGACGGGTAAGCGATTCGTCACATTGCAACGACCGCCTCCTGAAATGGCAAGTTTCGTCCCGAGTTTTTTTCCTTTATCGAGCAAGAGGACGCGTGCGCCTTTTTCTGCTGCAGCGATCGCAGCCATTAAGCCAGAAGGTCCTCCTCCGATTACAATTGTGGCATATGCCGTCATACTATCCGACCTTTCATCATGTTCTCGCCTCATTTTACCATACGTGGCGTTAAAACTTGCAACTTTTTGTGGGTGAAAGTCGTCTCATTCAGTTGGACGAATATTGTATAAATGACGATGGAGCGGTAAACTATAGAAGGATTATTATAGAATGGAATGATAAATGAAGATGTCATCAACTCTCATACGTGGTACTGCGATTATTACGATCGGCCTCTTTTTGTCGAAGGCGCTCGGTCTTTTATATTTAATTCCTTTATATGCAATTGTCGGAAAAGAAAGTATGGCACTTTATCAATATGCTTACGTTCCGTACAATTTATTTTTATCGATAGCGGTGTCAGGAGCTCCGCTCGCAATTTCTAAATATGTATCCAAATATAATACGCTCGGCGACTATGAAACGGGTAGGCGTTTAATGAAGTCGGGTATGGTTCTCATGATGATTACAGGAATCACGGCGTTCGTTGCGCTCTTTTTATTAGCGACGCCGATCGCTGGAATCGTCAACCCAGAAACCGCTGAAAATCCAGCGGATGAAGTGTATACGATTGAACAAGTCGCAACGGTCATTCGTTGGGTCAGTTTCTCTTTAATCGTCGTTCCGTTACTCAGTTTGACGCGAGGATTTTTCCAAGGGTATAACAAAATGGAACCGACTGCCGTTTCGCAACTTGTAGAACAAATTGTCCGCATTTTATTCGTGCTCGGCGGTGCGGCATTCGTCGTTTATGTGATGAAAGGAACGGCGGATATGGCGATCAATGTCGCGGTATTTGCGGCATTTGTCGGAGCGATTGCAGGGTTGCTCGTTCTTTATCGCTACTGGCAAAAATATCGTGATGAATTCGATATGTTACGACGTCAAAGTATCCCTTCTGGAGAAGACGTGTCGTTTTGGGCGATGTATAAAGAAGTGTTTGGTTATTTAATTCCGTTCGTGCTCGTCGGGACGATTAACCCGATGTATCAAGCGGTCGATATGTTGACGTTTAAAAAAGCGATGGCGTCAATCGGACTTGCGGACGTGTCGCACATGTATCTCGGGATGATCAACTTATTGACACATAAATTCGTCATGATTCCCGTCATGGTTGCGACAGGCTTTTCGATGGCGCTCATTCCTGTTATTACCGGGTATTTCACAGGGAAAGATCGTCCTGGAATCATTCGTGCGCTCGACCAAACGTTTCAAATTATGCTTTTCTTAACGATTCCGATGGTGCTCGGTTTAATGGTATTATCGGATGAGTTTTATACATTTTTATATGAAAAAGATGCAGCAGGGGCTTCCATTTTAGCGCACTACGCACCCGTTGCGATTTTGTTCGGGATGTACAGTGTGACGGCGGCCATTTTACAAGGGATTGACCGTCATAAATGGATCATTTTTACGTCGATGTTCGGTTTATGGGTGAAAATGGTCATCAACATTCCATTCATTCAATGGTTTGAAGCGAACGGTGCGATTTATGCGACGGCGGTCGGATATTTCATCGCAGTCGGTATGAACGTCGGCATCATTATGAAAGTCGTCAATTATCGCTCGACGATGGTCATCCGTCGTCTCGTGCTCATTTTATTGTTAAACGTTGTGATGATTGCGGTCGTTTATGCGACGTTGACAGGGCTTCGTGCCATCGCACCAGCGGACGGACGTTGGGTTGCGTTTTTATACGTCTTAATCGGCGCAGCGGTCGGCGCGATCGTTTACGGCGTGCTCGCTTACCGTACAGGACTGTTACAACGTTTGCTCGGAGATCGCATTACGCGACTCGTCGGTAAGTTTTCGAGAGGATGAAGAAATTGAGAATTGATAAAATGCTCGGCCATTTAGGCTATGGAACGAGAAAAGAAATTAAACAATATGCGAAACAAGGGATGATCGCGGTCAATGGCGAAATCGTGAAAAATTCGAGTGTGAAAGTGGATGTCGAAAAAGATGTCGTCACATTCGTCGGAGAAGAAGTGCATTATCGCGAGTTCGTCTACATTTTGTTAAATAAGCCAGCCGGTGTTATTTCAGCGACAGAAGATTACGTAGAGCGCACGGTCATCGATCTATTGGACGATGAATTACGTCATTTCGAGCCGTTTCCAGTCGGACGTCTCGATAAAGATACTGTCGGATTTTTACTGTTGACGAATGACGGACAGCTCGCGCATCGCTTACTCACACCGAAAAACGATGTGCCGAAAACGTATTTTGCGCGCATCGACAAAGCGGTAACTGCCGCTGATGTAGAAGCTTTTAAAGAAGGCGTCACATTGGATGACGGCTATGAGACGAAGCCTGCAAAGCTTGAATTGACGGATCGTCCTGATGAAATTTTCGTCACGATTACCGAAGGAAAGTTTCATCAAGTGAAGCGCATGTTCCGCGCGGTCGAGAAAGAAGTCATCTATTTAAAGCGCTGCTCGATGGGGCCGCTCGAACTCGATGAACATTTACGAGAAGGCGAATATCGTGAATTGACAGAAGAAGAAGTAGAAGCATTGCAAAATTATCGTTAACGAAAAAGGTTCACCACTACTGAAATGAGTAGCGGTGAACCTTTTTTTAATCATTATTATTTTCTTCGACTCTTTCTTGTAATTTTTCGAACCGTTGAATGTCCCGTTCTTCAATCGGTAGCATTTCATTTTTTAAGAGCGACAAGATGGAGAAGATGAGCAGTACTAAAATGATCGTAAACGGCAAGGCGGATACGAGGGAGGCGGTTTGTAGTGCATTGAGTCCTCCACCTGATAATAAGGCGAGTGAAGTGGCCGCGATAATCGTTCCCCAAACGACTTTATTCGCAAGCGGTGGGGTGGAAGAGCCACCTGACGTCATACTCGCTAAAATGTACGTCGCCGAATCGGCACTCGTCACTAAAAAAGTGAAAATTAAAATGATCGCAAAGCCGTTCAATAAACCGGTCATCGGCAACGTGTCGAATGTGACGAATAAAGCTTGTGTCAAATCTTGGTCGACCGCTTCCGCAATCATCGTGCTGTTATTCATATCGTTATAAAGTGCAGTCCCTCCGAATACCGCAATCCAAAACGCGGCGATGAGCGGTGGAATAATCATCACGCCTAATATGAACTCTCGAATCGTCCGTCCTTTCGAAACACGTGCGACGAATGCTCCGACGAACGGGCTCCACGCAATCGCCCATGCCCAGTAGAAAATCGTCCAATCTTTCACCCATTTTCCCTCGATATACGGCTCTAGTCGTAAACTATACGAAACGAAATGATCGATAAAATCGCCGATTGCGAGTGTAAATGTTTCTAAAATGAAAAGGGTAGGACCTGTGAAGAAGACGAAGGCGAGTAAACCGATCGCCAACCCTAAGTTCAATGTACTTAAATATTTAATCCCTTTTTTCAATCCAGTCGTCGTTGAAAATAAGTAAGCGACCGCCATGATGATAATTAAAATCATTTGGATGAGGAGCGTTTGTGGCGTGTTGAACGCGATATTTAACCCGCCATTCATTTGTAAAACTCCGAGTCCGACACTCGTCGCGACACCCATCACTGTTGAAATGACCGCTAAAATATCGACGGAATGTTTCACCGTTTTATTGTGCCCGATAATAGGCGTAAGCGCTGTCGAAACGAGTCCGTCTTTTTTCTTTTTAAACTGTAAAAAAGCAATCGCAAGTCCCATTAATGCGAAGACCGACCATTGGCTAATCCCTTGGTGGAAAAAAGCATACCCCATCGAAATGCGCGCAGCCTCTTCACTTTTAGAGCCGACTCCTTCAAATGGAGGAGAGAAATAATGACTCATCGGTTCGGCTACTCCCCAAAAGACGAGACCTGCCCCGAAACCTGCGGAAAAGAGCATACCGATCCACGAGAAAAATGAAAATTCAGGTTCGCTATTTTCGTTCCCGAGCTTAATCGAACCGTAAGAAGTGAACGCGAGCCCGAGTAAAAAGATAACGATCGCAAAAATCGCGAGTAAATAAAACCACCCGAAATACGTCGTCGTCCAACCGAATAAAGCATCTGCTGTATCTTTAAACTGTTCTGAAAACAGTAAGCCGAACGTAATTAATAAAATTAAAATCGTTGAGGAAATGAGGAAAACAGGATGTTTTAAGAAGTGACGGTTCATTGAAAGCCACCGCCTAATATGTGAGGTTCTTGATCAGAAAAAATGTGAGCCAACTCCTTTATATTTTTAATAAGTATAAACTTACCATTTTTAATTTAAAAATTCAAATTATACATTGTGAAACTTTATAAAAAAATAAAGGTAACGCACAAAAAAAGCTGCTACGCGCAGCTTTTCATGGTCACATTATGATGAAAGTTCGACTTCGATTTCAGTTGTTGTCCACTGTCCACGCGTTGGACTTTTAATGAGCTCATTATATTCGAGTACATTTAAGTCGCGCTGGACTGTGCGTGCTGTGACGCCGAATTCCTCAACAATTCGATCTGTTGTAACAACCCCATTGTCCAAAATAAAGAAATACACATCTTTGACACGTCGTAACATTCTGTCTGTTGAATTACTCATCGCATTCACCTTCCGTCGTTTTTTCGCTTGATGCAAATGAACTCCGTCTACACTATGAAATCGATTCGTCCTTTCACTATTAGTATACCTTATTTTGACAAAAAAGTTGTAAAAAATGTGTTAAAAAATATAATTTAATAAGTAAAGGTGGTTCGTTTGCTCGTATATAGTGGTTTTACTATTTTTGAAACGAGCATCGCTTATGACGAATAGAGATTGCTTTTTTGTTCGTTTTCTCCGATGATGATAGTAGGAATTTCCTTATCTTAAATAGCGTGACAACTTATACGCCGAATCATATCGTGTTTTATTGCAATATATTTTTTCATCTTTTAATGAGATAATAAAATGGAACATAGTTCGTTGAATTAGAGAAATTGAAATGTGCAACATACATAGTACAAATGAATTTAAAAGCAATGACTGACATGCTAGACGTATGTAAAAACAGATGGAAATGTAAAGCTGAGGTGTAAGGATGGCTCAATTAATAAAAATATTAGATTATGTGTCGCGTTATGAAAATGATTTATCTCACTATACGACACAATTTATCCGTTTAAAGCGTTACCAATGGGACCGCTTAAAATTACAATGGCAAAATCAGAAAGACGGTTTTTTCTTTGAGGAAGAAGAGGTAGTGGAAGAAGAAAAGCCGACATTGTTTCAATCGATTGCACGTCGTTTTAAAAAAGCTCCTGAGCGAGAGGAAGAAGAGAAACGGGTCGATGAAGACATTTTGAATCAGTTCGATCCTTTCGTGCCAGGATCCGCAAATTCGATTGAACAATTGAAGCGTCAATATACGGAACAGTTGTATGACTTTCAATTAAAATGGGCAAGTTCAACATTGCTTTCGCGTTCCACAATCCATGCGAAATATCGTCGTGATACGTTAATGAAACAATTTACGCAACGTTTACCTGACAATTTTTTAATGATGTATGAACCGATCATTCAAATTAAAAAAGCGCCGGTCGAGATGAATATACTCTTGCTCACGCCTGTACAATGTTATACAATCACCGTACTTGAGCACGAAGATGTCGCAGCTTTCATCGGAGGAAGTGAGCGTTTTTGGGTGAAGAAATATGGTGAACATGAACAGAAATTGCTCAATCCTATGATTGAGTTAAGTCGTAATGAGTCGATTGTTCAACAAATTTTGCAAGAAGACATTGAACTTCCGATTAAAAAAGTGTTGCTTTCACGAAATGGGTATATCGATTATCCAGGCGGACCTTTCGATACGACAATTATCGACCGTCGCACATTCGATGAATGGTTTGAGCAGTTGCGTCGCCAATCGACAGCTCCGATGAAACTTGCGCAATATCGTGCAGCAAATCGTCTATTGCAACTTTGCCAGACGACTGCAGACAGTATGCTTTTCCCGACTGAGGAAGAGGATGTAGAAGAAAGTGA
>JASLHQ010000051.1 GCA_030152265.1 Savagea sp. | reverse complement strand
TGTAGGTGCAGGATTATTTGTGACGATGACACCGACGAGTGGCCCGATTTGGGCAGGTTTCGGGAGTTTTTGGATCGGTGTTGGAATGGGATTAACGAGTACGGCATTTTTAGTAGCGATTCAAAATAGTGTACCGTATGCATTAAGGGGGAGTGCAACGGCATCGAATATGTTTATGCGTAACTTCGGTAATACGATTGGTGCCGCGTTATTTGGAGCGGTATTGAATCGGTCGATTACTCATTACTTTCAAACGTTTGGAACGAAAGGGACGATTGACGATATGAACGTTTTATTGACGAGCGAATCACGTGCGACATTGGAGGAATCTGTTTTACAATTACTTCAACAAGTATTAGCACAGTCGATGTTCGTTGTTTTTAGCGGTGTGTTCATTATTGTAGCGATTTGTTTTTATTTTATATTTAAAATACCGAGAGGGAAGGTTGTCACTCATGACAGTGAATGAATTTGAAATTATTGTAACATTAGCGGAAGAGCGCAATATGAGGAGGGCCGCAGAGCGTCTCTTCATTTCCCAACCGGCTTTGTCTCAGCGGCTTCAATCTATTGAAAAAGCTTGGGGAGAGCAATTGTTTATCCGCTCTCAAAAAGGGCTTGAACCGACTTCTGCAGGAGAGTTAATTATCGATTTCGCAAGAGGAACATTGTTGCGCAAAGAAGAAACGTTAGAACTGATCGCCTCTCTTCATAATAAAGTGCATGGAACATTGAAAATCGCTTGTGCGACAATCGTCGGACAAACGTGGTTACCTCGCGTATTGAAAGATTTCGTCGCACGCTATCCTGATGCGAAAATATCACTTATGACGGGATGGAGTTCTGAAATTGTTCAAGCGATTCATAACGGAGAAGCGCATGTCGGAATTGTACGAGGAGATATTGATTGGAAAAGTGAAAAAACGTATTTATTTCGCGATCAATTGTATTTAGTCGACCGTGAAATCGATCAAGTGAGTGATATTATGCATTCAGAACGCCCATTCATTCAATTTAAATCAGACTCTAGTTACTATATGGACATTGAAAAATGGTGGAAAGAAAAGTTTAGTGCACATCCACAACGAGAAATTATCGTCGATCAAATTGAAACATGTAAACAACTTGCTTTAAATGGAATTGGATATGCGATTTTACCTTCGATTACATTGACAGGAAAAGAAGATGTCAATATGATTCCGCTCGTCGAAGAAGATAGTCCTGTCGAGTTATCGCGCGATACATGGCTGATTGGATACGAATCAGCCTTCGAACTTCAACAAGTCGCTGCCTTCGCACAAGTCGCCAACATGCATGCGATTCAGCTGAGAAAAAAATTAGAATCGTTAGCATAAAAAGTGATAGAAATAAAAATGAGTTTAGCAATCACTGCTAAACTCATTTTTTTAAGATAATGCACTTTGTTTTCTTTCGGAAGAAGCATTTTGAACGAGCTCTACATTGCGCATCGACCACGTTTTTGTAATCGCATAACCGAGTAATAATGCTATCATCCCGACAATGTAAGGCGCGCTAATGTTCCAGTCGAATAAAAGACCGGCCGTTGCAGGGCCGAACATATTTCCGAAGCTCATATATGAGTTCATCATTCCCGCAGCATACCCTTGACGACTTTTGGAAGCTAATTTCGAAACGAATGTATTCACTGCTGGACGAAGGAGTGATGTCGATGTGAAGAAAATCGCTGCGACGAGAGCGATCGACCAAAATTGATGGACGAATAAAATTCCCATCATCGATACACCAGCGACAATTAAGTTCATTAAAATAATGCGCATTTCTCCAAAACGTTCGAACAATTTTTGAATGAAGAAAGATTGTACGATAACTCCTGCAAATCCTCCAATTGTAATGACGATTGCAATTTCTTTTGCACCGTATAAAAATACTTTGTCTAAGAAAAGAGATAAAGTCGATTGGAAGTTCGCCAAGCCGAAGGAGAAGATGAGCATGACGAGCAGTAAAACGAAATAGTTTTCTTTCGTCGATTGTTTCAATTGTTGTACGAGCGACACGCGCACTTTCGCTTGCTCTAACTGTTCTTCAGACGGTTCGATATTCGGTAAGAAGAAAATCGAAAGTACGAACGCTACTAATGTAGCACCTGTCGCAAAGTAAAGTGGGAATAATAATGTAATTCCTGCTAAAAAGCCACCGAGTGCTGGTCCGACGACGAACCCTAATGTGATCGCAGCACCGAGCATCCCCATTCCTTTCCCGCGACTTTCAAACGGTGTAATATCCGCGACGAATGCCATCATCGGTGGGATGAGGAAGGCAGCTCCAAACCCTGAGAAAAATCGTGCGACGTACAACATCCATAATTGAGTAGATAAACTGAACGCTAATTGGGATGCCGCATAAATAAGAAGTCCGATTAAAATAATTTTTTTACGTCCATGTTTATCAGATAATCGTCCAGAAATGGGCGAAAATAAAAATTGCGCAAATGAAAAAGTCGCAATAATAAAGCCGAGTGCGGTTCCGACAGTATCTGCTGAACCGAATCCTTTTAAAAATTGTGGCATGATCGGAATGATGAGTCCAATACCTGCCATCGTAATAAATGTATTTAACATTAAAATACTTAACGCAATTTTATTTTGTTGTTTCATACATATTTCACCCCCATTCTATTAAATATACTCCGTTTCTTCACATAGTTCATTCATTAAGCCTTATAACTAGAAATTGCTGTTTAAATTGAAATAATTCCCTTCCATCCATTGACAATTAGAAAAACGACTATCGAAATAGTCGTTTTTAAAAGTTATTGTAAGCTCATTTTAAACTCTAAAAAGTGTTCATTGTAGATACCTAAATTTTTTAAACCGAGGTTTCGATACACTTCAAGATGTTCGCGCATTTCTTCATCTGGATAGTAACGCTCGTCTTCGACAATTTCAGGGTCCATCAGCTCTAAAGCCGCTTCGTTCGGTGTCGTATAGCCGACGTACTCTGTGTTTTGTGCCGCGATATCGGGACGGAGTAAAAAGTTTAAAAAGGCGTGTGCTCCTTCGATATTTTTCGCTGTACGTGGAATAACGAAGTTGTCAAACCATAAGTTAGAACCTTCTTCTGGGACGATGTAATCGATGTTTTCATTGGAATACATCATATCTGCTGCTTGTCCAGACCAAGTGAGCGCGACTGCCGCTTCTTCGTTCACCATCAGTTGTGTCACTTCGTCTCCGATGACTGCTTTCACATTAGGTGTGAGAAGAGCGAGCTTATCCATCGCTTCTTGAATTTCGTCAGGGTTCGTCGAGTTCAGAGAATAATGAAGGGAGTTCAATCCCATGCCGACGACTTCTCGTGCACTATCGACTAAAATGACGCGCTGCTTTAAAGAAGGGTCCCATAAATTGTCCCAAGACTCGAAAGTTTGACCTTCTAATAAAGTAGGGTTAAAAGCGATTCCGAGCGATCCCCAGAAATATGGAATTGAGTAAAGATTTCCTGGATCAAAAGGCAAGTCAAGAAAGTACGGATCGATATTTTTTAAATTTGGCAAAAGTGAATGGTCGAGTGGAAGAAGTAAGTCTTTTTCCATCATCATTTCAATCATATATTCACTCGGAGCGGTAATGTCATAATTCGTTCCGCCTTGTTCGATTTTTCCCATCATCCCTTCATTGGAATCGAACGTTTCGTAAATGACTTTAATGCCGGTTTCTTGCTCGAATTGTTTTAAAATGTCGGGATCGATATAGTCTCCCCAGTTATAGACCGTGATGGAATCTGTCGTACCAGAAGCGGAGCCTTGTTCGAGTTTCCAAGCGATCCCGAGCATCGCAAAACCGACGAGTAAAATCGCGACGGCACTTTGAATGAGTGTTTTCATCGTTTCACCCCCGCAATGGATGTTTTAGAACGTTTGCTAATGAAGTAATAGCCGACGACGAGTAAAATCGTAACGACGAATAAAATCGCTGACAATGCGTTAATCGTTAAAGTGACCCCAGTTCGTGCCATTGAATAAATTTCAACAGATAATGTTGAAAAGCCGTTTCCTGTGACGAAAAAAGTGACGGCGAAATCGTCTAAAGAATACGTTAACGCAAGAAAGAATCCTGCAAAAATCCCAGGCTGAATGTACGGAAGAATGACACGTTTTAACACGTCTTTTCTCGTAGCGCCGAGATCGAGCGCCGCATCGATGAGCGACGTATTCATTTCAAACAGTTTTGGCAAAATCATAATGACGACAATTGGAATACTAAATGCCGCATGTGAAATTAAAACGGAAGCGAAGCCGAGTTTCACCCCGAGCATCGTAAATAAAATTAAGAAGCTCGCACCGATAATGACATCGGGGCTAACGATTAAAATATTGTTTAAAGAGAGCACCGTTTCACGTGCTTTTTTATTTTTCATAAAATAAATGGACAATGCACCGAGTGTACCGATCGTCGTCGAGATGAGCGCAGAAAAGAGCGCAATAATAATGGTGTTCAAGACGATGACGAGCAGACGTGTATCTTCAAAAACAGCAGCATAATGTTCCCACGTAAAACTTTTGAAATGACTCATTTTTCCTCCAGAGTTAAAGGAATAAAAAATGAGATAGAAGATCGGTAAGTACAAAATAAGAAACACGAATGCTAAATAAATTTTCGGTCCTTTACTTAACTTTGTCATGCTTTTTCCCTCCGATCTCTTTCGTTGCCGTTAAGCGCATAATGATGAACATGAAAATAATTAAAAATACCGCAATCGTTGACCCCATGCCCCAGTTTTGTGTGACGAGAAATTGTTGTTCAATCGCTGTACCGAGGGTGATCACTTTATTTCCTGCAATGAGTCGAGTAATCATAAAGAGCGAGAGTGCTGGAATGAAGACGACTTGCACGCCGGACTTCACACCGTTTAATGTGAGAGGCCAAATCACTTTGCGAAATGTTGTCCAACCGCTTGCGCCCAAATCTTTCGCCGCATCTAAGTAAGAAGGGTTCAATTGGTCAAGCGCGTTGAAAATAGGCAAAATCATGAACGGAATAAAAATGTACACAGCAACAAATACGAAACTGAAATCGGTAAATAAAATTTGTTGTTGATCGAATCCGAGTGCCGTAATGAGCGCATTGATTGGTCCATGCAATCCCATAATTCCGATGAAGGCGTACGTTTTTAGTAAAAGGTTAATCCAGCTCGGAACGATAACGAGCAATAACCACAATTGTTTATGTTTCGTTTTAGTAATGAAGTAAGCAGTCGGATATGCGATGAGCAGTGTGAAAAATGTAATGAGAAACGCATACCAAAAAGAATTAATCGTTAAAATGATGTACGTCGATTTAAAAAAGTCAACGTAATTAGATAAAGTGAATGCGCCTGTAATATCAAAAAACGAGTAATAAAAAATGAGCGCAATCGGAGCGATGACGAAAAAAGCAATCCAAATCATGTACGGGATCGTATACCATGGTCGGAAATTCGATTTATTCATCTTCAGCACCTCCGTAAGTTTCCATACGCATATCGAAAGCTTCTTCTGTTTCGTTTAAGCGCATGACGTGAACATCTTCAGGGTCGAAATGGAGCCCGATCGTTTCACCTACTTCTGCTTTTTTTGTTGAATGGACGAGCCATTCATTGCCATCTGCGTCATATGTCGACAGTTCGTAATGGACACCGCGGAATAGTTGAGTATCTACTTTGACATCAATCATACCCGCACCTTGTGCAGTGATGACGAGGTCTTCAGGACGGATGATAATATCGACCTTTTCATTTGGCTTCACGCCCCCGTCGACACATTCAAACTGTTTACCATTAAATTCAACGAGATAATCGCGTACCATGCGTCCTTCGACGATGTTCGATTCTCCGATAAAGTCTGCGACGAAACGGTTGATCGGCTCGTCATAAATATCGAGAGGAGTGCCGGATTGTTGGATTTTCCCTTCATTCATGACGAAAATTTCATCGCTCATCGCGAGTGCTTCTTCTTGGTCGTGCGTGACGAAGACGAATGTTTTACCGAGTCGTTGTTGTAGCTCGCGAAGTTCGTATTGCATTTCAGAACGCAATTTTAAGTCGAGAGCTGACAACGGTTCATCGAGTAAAATCACTTTAGGGTCGTTGACGATCGCACGGGCAATCGCTACACGTTGGCGTTGTCCACCTGACATTTCAGTAATTTCACGATTTTCAAAACCAGCTAAGCTTACGAATTTTAAGGCTTCGAGTACACGCTCTGTCACTTCTTTATTATTTACCTTTTTAATGCGGAGCCCGAAAGCGACGTTCTCAAAAACATTTAAATGAGGGAAGAGTGCATAATCTTGAAAGACTGTATTCACTTGTCGCTCATTCGCTGGAATATTGTTGACGAGCTGTCCATCAAAATAAATATCCCCTTGAGTTGGTTCCATAAAGCCAGCGATGAGTCGGAGAATCGTCGTTTTCCCACAGCCTGATGGGCCGAGCAATGTGTAAAATTTCCCCTCTTCTAATTCAAAGCTAATGTCATCTAAAATGAGCTTCGAATCGTCATAATTCATCGACACATGTTCGAAGCGGATAATTGGTTTCGTCATAATGACCCTCCTTTATAAGTACGATTCTGTCGCAATTAATAAAAATTCACTCACTTTTTTACTCGCATTTTTAATTTGGTGGTGATCGAGTGATTCAAAGTAGACAGAGTCGCCTTCTTTTGCGATAAATTGTTTCGTTCCAATCGTAATTGTAATTTTCCCTTTCAAAACGTAAATAAACGTTTCGGCTTCCGATGGTTCATATTCTTTAAAGGCTCCGCCCGGTTGCAGTGTAATATGGACAGGATCCATTTCATTTTCGTTTGAGCGTGGAATGAGCCATCGAATATCGTATCGTAAATCTTCGTTCGTATAGACCGTTTGATCGCTCGCACGATAGACGACTTTCCCTAATTTTTTCGGTTCATCGAAAAACTCTTTCGGACTGGAACCGAGCACTTCTAAAAGTAAAAATAACGTTTCGATAGAAGGGGAGTTTAAGTCGCGTTCTAATTGTGAAATAAAACCTTTCGATAAATCCGTACGTTCCCCAAGTTCTTCTTGTGTCAGTCCTTTTTGAAGTCGTAAATTTTTAATTTTCCTTCCGATATCCACAGCACACGCTCCTTTATAATTGAAGTTTAGTAAAAGTAAACTTAAAGTTTATTTCAACCTTTTTAATTATAATCATTTCTTATCGATTTGCAATAGTTTTACCGCATGTTTTAGAAGGTTTTTTTCAAAAGGAGAGTGTGGGTTTTATTCGATACATGAGGGGGAACGTGATACACTATAAAGAAAAAATAGGGAAGAAGGATTAAGATGAAAAAAGAGTTTGCAGTCATCGGCTTAGGGCGTCTCGGAGGAAGTATCGTACAAGAATTAGTAGCGCTCGGTGCGAGTGTTATGGCGATTGATATCGATTCGGAGAAAGTGGATGAATTTGCACAAATTGCAACACAAGCAGTCGTGGCGGATACGACGGATGAATCGGTATTGCGTTCACTCGGTATTCGCAACTTCGAACATGTCGTCGTCGCAATCGGTGAAAATATTCAAGCGAGTATTTTGACGACTTTAATTTTGAAAGAAATCGGGGTACCTCGCATTACGGTGAAAGCGCAAAATGACCATCATGAGAAAGTGCTGCTTAAAATCGGCGCGGATCAAGTCGTTCACCCTGAGCGAGATATGGGGCGTCGTATGGCGAACAATATGTTATCGAACAATATTTTAGATTATTTAGAGCTATCGGACGAGTACTCCATCGTGGAAGTGCAAGCGAATCGTGAACTCGTTGGACATACGTTAATCGATTTGGACATTCGTGCAAAATACGGAATTAACATTGTCGCGATTAAGCGTGATAATCACCTTCTCGTTTCTCCGCAAGCGATTGAACGGATTAAAGATGGAGATATTTTAGTCGTCATCGGTTCAGATCTTGACATTCATCATTTTGAAAAAGAAATTTTAGTATAAAAAAACTCGTAAATGGTTCGGAAAAATCCGACCGTTTACGAGTTTTGTTTATTATTTTGAAACGTTTACCGCATAGTCTGCGAGTAAACGAGCACCGAATCCTGTTGCTGATTTTGCATAATAGCCTTTTGCAGCCGGAGCTTCCATCGTACCTGCCATATCAACGTGTAACCATTTCGTTTCTGGTTTCACGAAATGTTGTAAGAAGAGGCCAGCTGTAATCGAACCAGCGAATCCTAAGTTACTAATGTTATTTAAGTCAGCGTAGTCACTCTTTAAGCCGCGGTTATAACTTTGGACGAGTGGCATCGGCCAGTTGAAGTCTCCGTTTTCATCCCCGATTTTTTTCATTTCAAAAGCGAGTGATTCGTCATTGCCGAAGACTCCTGCGATATCTGTACCGAGTGCGTTATGAATCGCCCCCGTTAATGTTGCGATATCCACGACATATTCAGCACCGAGTTCGTCTGCACGGAGGAGCGCATCTGCTAAAATGAGGCGGCCTTCTGCATCTGTGTTACCAACTTGTACGGTCGTACCATTTTTATACGTAATAATTTCACCAGGGTAGACGCTCGTATTGTCTGGTGCGTTTTCAACCATTGGGATGAGTCCGATAACGTTGACGTCTGCATTCATTTCTGCGAGTAAATGCATCGCACCGACGACAGCAGCAGAGCCACCCATATCCATACGCATATCCGATAAGTCAGCACCTGATTTTAAGCTGATACCACCCGTATCGAATGTCACTCCTTTACCGACGAGTGCAACGAGCGGTTTAGATGGATTGTTTGCGAGGCGGAGCTCAGCAAATCGTTGTTCGTATTTACTTCCTTGTCCGACTGTTAACACACCGTTCATTTCATGTTCGATTAAAGCGTCGCGATCTAAAATTGTTACGTCAACATTTGTTGAAGCGAAATGTTCTGTCATCCATTCTGCATAGTATTCAGGGTTTAAATGGTCTGACACTTCATTCATTAAGTCGCGTGCTAAAGCCATCGCATCCGCTCGTTTTTTTCCGAGTGAGACTGCTTCTGCGTCCGCTCCATCAATGATGAGTTGTGCGACAGGGTTTGCTTTTTTCGATTTGTATTTATCGAATGCGTAAGCACCGAGGTGGAATCCTTCGACGAATGCAGTCGTTGCATCGTTCATAAGTGTGTCGAGCACTTGTTGTGTCGCTGTCACACGCTCGATTTTTGCTTGTTGCGCATGGCGTGAAATGTCACCTGCGAGTGAGCGAACTTCATCGAGTGTGTTTTCTTTTAATGCAGAAGGGCGAACAACATAGTAAAGGTCACCGTCGATAAATGCTGTTGTGAATGTTCCTTCTTGGTCGTTCATATAGTTTGTTGCTTCGAGTTGACGCGTAATGCGGGCGTCATCTTGTAAAATAATATGTGCTTGTACCATAAAAATAGTACCTCCTTTAAACTATTTCGAATTCTAAAATAGTTTATCACATAAATGATATTTTGCCTAAAGGAAACAAACTGAAAATACAAAATGGTATACTCTTTAAAAAAGGAGGAGATGAGATGCACGTATGGATCGATGCGGACGGTTCTCCCGTCGTCAAACAAACGTTGCACGTCGCGAATCGTTATCATATTTCTGTAACAGTCGTCACGGATCGTTCGCATGAAATTTACGATGAACGAGCAGAAACAATCGTCGTGGATGAAGGGAGCGATGCGGTTGATTTTGAAATTATTGCGAGGATGAAAGCGGGAGATCTCGTCATTACGCAAGATTACGGTCTCGCTTCTCTCGTGCTTGCGAAAAAGGGATTTGCGATGAATGAAAACGGCGTCATGTATCGAGAGGAAACAATCGATGTTTTGTTGTATCAGCGGGCGATGCATGCGCATATACGCAAAAGTGGAGGACGAATGAAAGGGCCGAAAAAAAGAAAAACTGCTCAAAATGAACAGTTTTCCAAAAGTTTTAATCAATTTCTCCAGTCGCATGACATGCGTCTGAAATGAGTTGAATCGCTTTTAGTTTATCGTCATAGTCGTGCATAAACATGACGAGCATCACTTCTTCCGCATTGTATTTTGCAGCGAGTTCTTTAATTTTGCGTTTCGCTGTTTTTGGGGATCCGACGATCATTCGTTTTCGATTGTCGGCAATCGCTGCTAATTCATAACTGTTATATTCACGATGTATCGCCTCTTCCGGCGATGGTGTACCGTTAGATGGCATACCCGTCGCTTGCATGAGAAGTGAAAGATCAGCTGCTTTCGCTAAGTATTCAGCTTTTTCGTCTGTTTCAGCACAGATGAAAAATACAGCGACCCCTTGCTCAGGATAAGCGAGTTCGTCTGAAGGAACGAAATGTTTGCGGTAAATGCTCGCGGCATAATCGCCAGCTTCGTGATTGATAAAGTGGGCAAACATGTAAGGAAGTCCTTTACTCGCTGCAAGTTGTGCAGAACTCGTACTGGATCCGAGCATCCAAACGGGAGTTTTCGTTTCAGTTAACGGGGTCGCTTTTAAATTACCGTACGGGTGGTTTTTTGGCAATGTATCGTATAAATAATGTTTTAACTCATCCACTTGTTCTGGGAAGCGGTCGACGTTGCGATATTGTCCGTTATTGAGCGCATACGTCGCACGTGGCATACCCCCTGGTGCTCGTCCGATTCCAGCATCGATTCGATTCGGGAAGAGCGTCTCAAGAATTTTGAAGTTTTCCGCCACTTTATATGCAGAGTAGTGAGGAAGCATAACGCCTCCCGTTCCAACACGAATTCGTTTCGTTTGAGAAGCGAGGTGGGTCATTAAAATTTCTGGAGAAGAGCCTGCAAAATTTTTCGTATCATGATGTTCAGATACCCAGAAGCGGTGAAAGCCTAGTTCATCTGCAAGTTGTGCAAGTTGTACTGTATTTTGAAGCGCTTCCGCAGCATTGCTTCCTGTCGCAATACGTGATTGATCTAATATACTTAATTTCATAAAAAACATTCCTCCTTAACAAATTAGTATAGCCCTCTTTCTCAATTTCATGAAGTTATTTCGAAACATTATCGGGAATAGGTCGTATAAGAGTAGAAGGTAAAGGAGGAATGAAAGATGACGAGTTATTCATTGCAACAATTTATCGATGAGACGAAGCAAGATGACAAAAAGGCTGATTATTTTCAGTTGGAAACCGAGCGTGTGTTAGAAGTTAATTTAGACGGTACAGTGTGGGCGAAGATGGGCTCGATGATTTCGTATAAAGGGGATATTAAATTTGAACGGGAGCGCATGGCTGAACACGGTCTCGGTAAAATGTTTAAAAAGGCATTGACAGGAGAAGGAACGTCCTTAATGAAGGCGATAGGAAAAGGAGAATTGTACTTAGCGGATCAAGGGAAGAAAGTGACGATTTTTGATTTGCAAGGAGATACATTAACTGTCAATGGCAATGACTTACTCGCTTTTGAACCGAGTGTCGAGTGGGATATTCGCTTTATGCGAAAAATGGCAGGCATGATGGCGGGAGGATTATTCAATGTCCATTTACAAGGACCAGGGAAAGTAGCGATAACGACCCATTTTGAGCCTCTCACGTTAATCGTAAAACCTGGAGAACCTGTTATGACAGACCCAAACGCGACGGTCGCTTGGAGCGGACATTTAGAGCCGGAGTTTGTGATGGACGTGTCGATGCGAACATTTATCGGACGAGGCAGTGGAGAGTCGGTTCAAATGAAATTTGAAGGAGAGGGCTTCGTCATCATTCAACCATTTGAAGAGACGTATGCTACACAAGATAGTTAAGAGAAAGTGCGAGCGAATCGCACTTTTTTGAATAGGAGGTCATAAGGTGTTACAACGTTCTTTTTACGAGCGTCCTGTCATTCAAGTCGCTCGTGAGTTAGTTGGTTGTTATTTAGTGCGTGAAATAGACGGAGAAAAGCTCATTGGCAAAATCGTTGAAACAGAAGCGTATGCCGGGCCGCTCGACCGCGCTGCTCATACGTATTCAAACCGTCCGACAGAACGTACGAAAGCGATGTTTCAAGAGGCGGGACATGCGTATATTTATGAAATGCATACACACGCTTTACTTAATGTCGTCACAGGACGAGTAGGGCAACCACATGGCGTACTCATTCGAGCAGTCGAACCGATTGCTGGTTTAGAAATAATCGAACAAAATCGTGCGACTGTGAAAAGACAAATCGATTGGACGAACGGTCCTGGAAAATTGACGAAAGCTTTCAATATTACGAAAGAGCTGTACGGACATCCGCTTAATGAATCTCCTTTGTATATAGAAGAAGGCGAAAGGTTTGTTGACATTGCACGCAGCCCACGTGTCGGCATTGCAAATAGTGGACAGGCTGCACATTATCCGTGGCGATTTTTTGAGCGAAATAACGTTTATGTTTCTGCTTTTCGTAAATAAAATATACCCCCTTGAGCATTTTGTGAAGAAAAAATGAACAATTATGATAGGATGTAGCAATAATGCGATATGAGGGAGGAATCAGGGTGAAAGAGAAACAAATCGATGCCATCGTCATAACAGATGAGAAGCAACAACAGCTGTATAAACGGACGTTATGGATCGTTATTTTATCACAAATTTTTAGTGGAGCTGGGCTCGCTGCTGGGATTACAGTAGGCGCTTTAATGGCGAAAGAGATGCTCGGTGGAGACGGGGCAGCAGGGGTTCCGAGTGCACTTTTCACATTCGGATCAGGGCTTGCTGCTTATTTCGTCGGACGTTATACGCAAAGCCATGGACGGCGCCTCGGTTTATCTTACGGATTTTTCGTCGGTGCGCTCGGTGCAGTAGGAGTCATCGCTGCTGCCTATTGGGAAAGCGTCCCGCTTTTATTATTGTCATTATTCATTTACGGTTCAGGGACAGCGACAAACTTGCAAGCGCGTTATGCAGGAACAGACTTAGCTCTTCCACAAAAAAGAGCGACAGCCGTGAGTGCCGCGATGGTTTCGACGACATTCGGTGCCGTAGCAGGACCGAACTTAGTAGCGCCAATGGGGCGCTTTGCTGATTCGATCGGCTTCCCGACATTATCAGGGCCTTTCATGTTAGCAGCCGTCGCTTATACGTTAGCCGGTCTCGTTTTATATATTTGGTTGCGTCCTGACCCATTTATCGTCGCACAACAATTAGAAAACGAGCGTCACCGAGATGAAGAAAAGGTGGAAGCACCCCCGATGTCCGCACATGAAAAACGCGGTGTGACGATCGGTACTGTCATTATGGTGATCAGTCATGTCGTCATGGTAGCAGTAATGACGATGACCCCAATCTATATGCAAAACCATGGATTTACGATGGAGCAAACAGGTATGGTGATTGGCTTCCACATTGCAGGGATGTACTTACCTTCATTATTCACAGGCGTCCTCGTCGACAAAATTGGTCGCACGTGGATGGCTGTTGCAGCTGGAGTGACATTGTTCGTTGCAGGTGTGCTCGCAGCATTCGGCCCGATCGATTCACTCGGTCCGATTTTAACAGCGCTCATCTTATTAGGAGTCGGTTGGAACTTCGGATTAATTAGTGGAACAGCGATCGTTGTCGATTCGGCACATAAATCACGTACAGCGAAGGTGCAAGGTTCTGCGGACGTATTTATCGCATTGTCAGGAGCGGGAGGCAGTATTTTATCTGGTGTAATCGTCAGTCAAATGAGCTATTTAGCACTCGGTGTCATGTCTGGAATTTTTGCTTTTTTAATCGTTCCGTTCATCTTATGGGGACAAGCGAAACAACGGGCGACACTATTCAATCAATAAAAAACAGTTTCTTTTCACATCGTGTGAGAAGAAACTGTTTTTTTACTTTATCCGATAATATTGTATCCGCCGTCTACATAAATGATTTCACCTGTAACACCTGTTGATAATTGGCTAAGCATCGCAATCGACATGTTCGCAACTTCTTCTTGTGTAATGTTGCGTCGAAGTGGTGCTTCTTCTTCAATACGTGTCAAAATGTCATTGAATGCAGGTACTCCTTTTGCGGAAAGGGTACGTACCGCACCTGCGGAAATCGCATTGACACGAATACCTTCTTTTCCTAAATCATTCGCTAAATAACGAACGCTTGATTCAAGTGCTGCTTTTGCGACTCCCATAATGTTGTATCCGTCTAATACACGCTCTGCTCCGAGGTAGCTCATCGTTAAGATTGAACCGCCTTCTGTCATTAAAGGACGTACGGCACGGCTCACCGCAGCTAATGAATAAGCGCTCGAATCGAGAGCGAATGCGAATCCGTCACGTGACGTATTGATATAATCATCACGCAAATCTTCTTGATGTGCGAATGCGACAGAGTGAACGAGTCCGTGAACAGTTCCGACGGTTTCCTTTAATGTAGAGAAAGCTTCTTGAATGCTTGCATCTTCATTCACATCACATTGAATAATCGCATGTGCTTCAAATCCTGCTTTTTCCAGTGCGCGTTCTAAACTTTTTTTCGAACGATCTTTTCGATAAGTGAAAATGACGTTCGCTTCGAGTGCGAATAATTGTTTAGCAATTCCCCATGCGATGCTTCGTTCGTTCGCCACACCCATGACGACGATGTTTTTATTTTTTAATTGTAATAAGTCCATTTCATAACCCTCCGTTTATACCTTCTATTAGTACCTACTGCTAAAACAAGTATAACATAATTTACAGAAAAGTTATAAACAAATAAAAATACATTTGACTTTATAAATATACATGTATATACTAATAATTATGAATACGAAGAGGTGAAGGAAATGAAAATTGCAATTATTGGCGCAACAGGTTTCGGAGGGGCTGAACTCATCCGCTTACTGCATAGTCATTCAAAAGTAGAAGCAATTGATGTCTTTACATCATCGGAAGTCGGAGAGCTGTACTCTAATAAATATCCAAGTATGATTCAAATATATGATCAACCATTACTTGAAATTAATTATTCAAAGTTAGCACAGTACGATGTTATTTTTGCAAGTACACCAGCAGGCGTCACATCGACACTGTTTGAACCTTTAATGGATAAAGAAGTCGTGTTAATCGACTTATCTGGCGATTACCGCCTTAAAAATTTAGAAGATTATGAAAATTGGTACGGTAAAAAAAGTGCGAAACAACAATATGTGGATAAAGCAGTATACGGTTTAACAGAATGGGCGAAAGAAAATGTGAAAGAATCGACATTCATTTCAAACCCTGGTTGTTACCCGACTGCAGCATTACTATCGACAATCCCATTGTATAAAGAGGACCTCGTTATTCCAGGCACATGCATAATCGATGCAAAAAGCGGTGTGACAGGTTCAGGAAACAGTTTAGTGAAAAGTTCTCATTTTTGTGAAGCGAATGAAAATATTTCGATTTATAAAATGAATAAACATCAACATATTCCAGAAATTGAACAAGGTTTAAAAATGTTTGCAGGGGCGGAAGATACGATTACGTTCTCTACCCATCTCGTTCCGATGATGCGCGGCATTTTAAGTACAACATACATCAACGTTAAAGAAGGAACGACGAAAGACATGATTCAACGAGCGTTTGAAGAAGCGTATAAAGATGCTCCGTTCGTTCGTTTAATTGAAGAAGCAGGTATGTTTGGAACGAATCGTGTACGCGGAACGAACTATTGTGATATTCACTGGGACTTAGATGAACGTACAAATCGTTTAACAGTTGTCGCAGCAATCGACAACTTGGTGAAGGGCGCAGCAGGTCAGGCGATTCAAAATATGAACGTACTGTTCGGCTATGATGAAATGGACGGATTAGATCAAATACCATTATATATGTAATGAAAGATAGGAAGGTGACATGCATTGGAACTCGTACAAAAAATTCAAAAACAATATTCTCATAAAAATGTCATTACACCGAAAGGGTACCGCGCAGGCGGTATGCATTGTGGACTGAAATATAAGCGCAGCGACTTAGCGATTATTTATAGCGAAGTTCCAGCGCATGTCGCAGGAGTATTTACGACGAATGCGATTCAAGCAGCACCTTTACACGTGACGAAAGAAGTCGTTTACGAAACGAAAAAGATGCAAGCAATCGTCGTCAATTCAGGAAATGCGAACGCATGTACAGGAAAACAAGGACTGGAAAACGCGTATAAAATGCAACAAGCGACAGCTGAAAAATTAGGAATTGATTCAAACTTAGTCGGAGTAGCGTCAACAGGCATTATCGGGGAACAGATGAATATGGAACCTGTATTAACAGGAATCGATAAATTATATATCGGAACGTCTTCTGAAAATGCGATTCAAGTATCTCAAGCGATTTTAACGACCGATACTGTGACGAAAACGACATCATACGTTCTCGACATCGACGGAAAAGAAGTGACGATTTCAGGAGTGGCAAAAGGTTCAGGAATGATTGCGCCAAATATGGCGACGATGCTCGCATTCATTACGACGGACGCAGCGGTAACGTCAGAAGCGTTACAACAAGCATTGTCTTCGATTACAGATCGAACATTTAACTCGATTACAGTAGACGGTGATACATCGACGAACGATACGGTTCTCGTCATGGCAAACGGAATGGCTGAAAATGACATGTTAACAGACGAACATCCAGATTGGGATGTATTCGTTGAAGGGGTACGTGCAGTAAGTGAAGATTTAGCGAAAATGATCGCCAAAGATGGAGAAGGGGCGACAAAGCTCGTTGAAGTGAACGTAATAAATGGAACGTGTGAAGAAACGTCACGCATCATCGCGAAAAAAGTAGTCGGTTCACCGCTCGTGAAAACAGCGATGTACGGAAATGACGGTAACTGGGGACGCATTATTGCGGCAATCGGATATAGCGGTGTCCCGATTGACCCAAACAAAATTTCCATTAAAATCGGTCCATTTGAAGTGCTCTCTATGGGAGAACCTGTCCCATTTGAAGATGCAGCCGTAACACATTATTTAAAGAAAAGTGAAGTCGTCATCGATATCGATCTCGGAATCGGAGACGCTTTAGGAACAGCATGGGGGTGCGATTTATCATATGACTACGTGCAAATCAACGCTTCATACCGAACGTGATACGATCGTTTTAAAATTAGGCGGAAGTATGTTAAGTGAATTGAATGACTCATTTTTTACGAAGTTGAAAGAGATGCATCAACATTCAAATATCGTCATCACACACGGTGGGGGACCGAACATATCGCGCGCATTAGAAGAAGCGAACATACCGTATGAAACGGTAAATGGTTTGCGTGTTACGACGAAGAAGGCGGCAAAAATTGTACGCAATACATTGAATGGTGAAGTGAACGCACCACTCGTCCACCGATTGACGAAGGCTGGGCTTGAAGCGGTCGGTTTATCAGGGTATGACAATCAATTGTTCGTCTGTACATATTTAGACGAAGCGACGTACGGAGAAGTAGGCGTCGTGCAAGAAGTGCATAAAACGTGGCTTGAAAAATTGTTCGCACTCAACGTCATTCCGGTCATTAGTTGTGTCGGATGTAATGAACAAGGAGAACCGCTCAACATTAACGGTGATGACGCAGCGACAGCGGTAGCCGTCAGCTTACAAGCGGATCAAATGATTTTCGTCACAGACGTACAAGGATTGCTCGTCGACGGAGAACTCATCGAGTCGACGACTGAATGTGAAATCAATCATTGGATTGAAGATGGTACGATTTATGGCGGGATGATTCCGAAAGTGAAAGGTGCTTTAGCGACGATGAAAGAAGGCGTGGCGAGCGTTCAAATTACGAATGAAACACTACAAGGAACGACGATTGTAGATGACATAAAGGAGAATGTACAATGAGTGTATTATTTCAAAACTATGCGAGACGACCGATTGAACTCGTAGAAGGAAAAGGAACAATCGCTTACGATCAAAACGGTAAAAAATATTTAGACTTCTCGAGTGGCATTGCTGTCACGAGTCTCGGGCATGCGAATGAAGAACTCGTACAAGTCGTTTGCGAACAGAGTAAAAAAGTGTGGCATACGTCAAACTTATTCCAAAACTCAAAGCAAGAAGAAGTAGCAACGAAACTGATAGAAGGAACACATTTCGGACAAGCGCTTTTTTGCAATAGTGGGGCGGAAGCGAACGAAGCGGCGATCAAATTAGCGCGCAAACATACAGGGAAATTTAAAATCATTACGTTCCAACAGTCGTTCCACGGTCGTACACTCGGTACGATGGCAGCGACAGGACAAGATAAAGTAAAAGAAGGCTTCGGCCCGATGTTAGAAACATTTGACATTATTCCTTACAATGACGAAGCAGCACTCGAACGAG
>JASLHQ010000171.1 GCA_030152265.1 Savagea sp. | reverse complement strand
GTGAAACCGGTCATGGGTGGAGAAGATTTCGCTTATTACACTGAACGATCAAAAGGTGCATTCGTCTTTGTTGGAATGGGGGGAGAAGGGAGTCAATATCCTCACCATCATCCGAAATTTACAATCGACGAAGAGGTCCTCCCTAATGCTATTCAATTCATGGTTGAACTCGTTCAATCGTATGAGGAGGAAACGGAATGAACATCGTAAAAGTAGACATATTTCAAGCGCGTTTACCGTTAATTGAACCTTTTATTATTTCTTACGTGCGATTGGATGATATGCCGACCATTTTTACACGCATTGAATTGGACAATGGCATTGTCGGGTGGGGAGAAGCGGTCCCCGATCAAAATGTGACGGGAGAAACGTGGCATAGTACATATGACGTCATCGTTCATGAACTTGCCCCCCTTTTAATCGGGAAGAGTCCATTTCAAATTGATGCCATCCATCAGGAATGGGATGCGCAAATTTTAGGTTCTCCGAGTGCGAAAGCAGCGCTTGATATCGCATTGTATGATGTGATGGGGAAATGTGCGAATTTACCATTGTATGCATTATTAGGAGGACGTGCTCACGATACGTTAATAGTACCGCGTGTCATCAGTATTAAAACACCGCAAGAAATGGCGGAAGATGCAAAGCGTTACGTTGCCGAAGGATATAAGCATATTAAAATAAAAGTAGGAACAGATGCAAAGACGGATATTGCACGTATTTGTCAAGTGCGTGATGCGATCGGAGAAGACGCTTATTTACGTGTCGATGCTAACCAAGGATGGAGTCGAACGGAAGCCCTCCAAGTGATAGAAGCGACGCAACATTGTGCGGTAGAATGGTATGAACAACCGGTCAAAGCGCATGATTATCGCACGATGCGTCATATTCGTGAGTCGGTTTCGTCCGCGATCATGATCGATGAAGGGGTTCAGTCGATGCATGATTTGACGGAAGTCATTCGAGAAGAAGCGGCTGATATGCTCAATATTAAGTTAATGAAAGCAGGCGGTATCTACCGCGCACTCGGTTTAGCAAGTTTGGCGGAAAGCGCTAATATGCCTTGCCAAGTCGGGTCGATGGTAGAATCGGCGATCGCGACGATGGCAGGTGCTCATTTATCGATGAGTCGAACGATTATCGAAACGAATGAAATGGTAGGACCGCTCATGTTTACACAAGATGTCGCAGAAGTACCTTTTGATGGGGAACAGTTATTGTTAACAAAAGCTCCAGGGCTTGGAATCGAGGTCGATGAAACATATGTATCTTCCATCACGGTACAACGAGCATGTATTGAATAAAGAAGGAACCGTTCTGAAAAGAGCGGTTTTTTTATATGCGAGTCGAATGACTCTATAAAAATTTCGGAAATTGAAATATAATGAAGAAATAGTGAAAGAAAAGAAGGGATACGATGAGTCAACAAAAAAGTGGTATTTTATTTGCGATTGGTGCGTACATCATTTGGGGAATCTTCCCGATCTATTGGAAATTAATCGAAGATGTCAACAGTATGGAAGTATTGTTAAATCGCATCATTTGGTCATTCGTTATGACATTTATTTTAATCGGTTTGATTGGGAAACTACCAGCGTTACGCGCAGATTGGGAGTATTTGTGGAAAAACAAAAAACAACTGTTCTCTTTATTTGCAGCTTCTTTAATTATTTCAGTGAATTGGTTTACGTACATTTGGGCGGTTCAAAACGGGCACATTTTACAGACGAGTTTAGGCTATTATATGAATCCATTACTTTCGATTTTATTCGGTGTTCTCTTTTTCAGAGAAAAGCTATCGAAAGCAGTACTTATATCTGTCGCCATTGCGACGATTGGTGTTTTATATATGGTTTGGACGGCTGGTGTTATACCGTGGGTTGCACTTGTGCTCGCTTTTTCATTTGCGACGTACGGCGTACTAAAAAAACAAATTCAACTCGATGCATTGCGTGGTCTAGCGATTGAAACAGCACTCATCGTGCCACTCGCTTTAATCGCTTACGCATACCTCGCTTCTACAACACCGACTTCTTTATTTCAAGTCGATGCAAAGACGAATATTTTACTCATTTTAAGTGGAATTGCGACAGCATTGCCTTTGATCTTTTTCGCAAAAGGTGCGCAATCGATGCCGCTCTACATGTTAGGGTTTATTCAATTTTTAGCACCAACGATCAGCTTTATGCTCGGTGTCTTTTTGTACAAAGAGCCATTTGACAAAACACAGCTCGTGACATTTATTTTTATTTGGACAGCGGTACTCCTCTTTTCCATCTCTACGTATATGGAGTCAAAGAAAAAAAGAATATAAATGCAACGTCAGTAGAATAGTTAAAAAACGTTTACTGACGTTTTTTATGATAATTGGAGGTTATGAATATGATTTGGATTCAAACGAAAGAAGCGATGCGGACGAGGGATAATCGACTCGTTGCTAAGGCAATGGAATACGGTGCGATTGGATTTGTTCATGTTGTTCCAAAAAAGTGGACGATGCGGGATGTGTATGAGATGAAAATCGCCATTGCTTGGAGAGAAAAAATGAAAACATACAATATACCAGTCGTTTTCGTCTCTCATATTCCGAAAGGTAGTGAAGTTTGGGCATACGGTCATCAAATAGAACGTCCAAAGCTCGTCGAATGGACACAAATCGTAACAGGAGCGGGCAATCCGTATCAAAAATTTACCCCTTTTTATAAAAAAGCGAAAATGTATCCTTTTCACGTTGAAGAAGCTTCTGTTACTTGGCGTAAACAAGAAAAAGTAGAAATCCCTTGGCCAGAAGTCGATGTACAGTGGCCACGGTGGAGTAAAACAGTTACACTCCCACTCTATCGCGAAGAAGATGTACTAACGTATTTAGAAACGGTTGACTTATCTCGTTATGCAGAAGCACGTGATGAAATTGAAGACGAGGCTGTGACGAGACTTAGTCCATATTTAAGTACAGGACTCGTGACATCTCGAACCGTTATAGCATACGGTCTTCAAGAAGAGGCGTTTGTTCGGCAATTGCTATGGCGTGAATTTGATCATATGACCGCTTGGGCACAGCCACATGTAACAGAACGTCCGCTGTATGAAAAGTTTCAAACCTTTCCTTGGCGAGATGATGAACGACAGTTTGAGCTTTGGTGTCGTGGAGAAACAGGATATCCCATCGTTGACGCTGCGATGCGCGAACTTTGGCAAACCGGTTATATGCACAATCGACTACGCATGATTACGGCATCCTTTTTGACGAAACATTTGCGTATCGATTGGCGTAAAGGGATGAATTATTTTATGGAAACACTCGTCGATGCAGATGAGGCATCGAACGCATTAAATTGGCAATGGGTTGCAGGAGTAGGCGTTGACAGCAGTCCGTACTTCCGCATTTTCAATCCGTTAGAGCAAGGGA
>JASLHQ010000158.1 GCA_030152265.1 Savagea sp. | reverse complement strand
GAAAATAATCGTGAATTTGAATTCCTTTTTGTTTTGCTGTCATGTTTTTCAGTCTCCTTCTTCGTTTTGAGGTAGACCGCATGACTCGCACCATTCGGGACAATCCATACAAAAAAGCCAGGCCTAATAATAGTTAGACCTGGCTTTTTTGTATGGATTGTCCCGAATGGTGCGAGTCATGCGGTCTACCTCAAAACGAAGAAGGAGACTGAAAAACATGACAGCAAAACAAAAAGGAATTCAAATTCACGATTATTTTCCAGCGAGTACGAAAGTTTATGTCGAGGGGAGTCGTCCGGATATTCGCGTGCCGATGCGTGAAATCGCTCTATCGCCGACAATCACAGAACAAGGCGAAACACCGAACGAACCAATTCGTGTTTATGATACGAGCGGTGTGTACACGGACCCAACACATGAAATCGATATTGAAAAAGGATTGCCACGCATTCGCAAGCAGTGGATTTTAGAGCGCGGTGACGTCGAGGAATATGAAGGGCGCAAAGTGAAGCCTGAAGATAACGGATACCGTCCAGGGAAAGAAAAAGAAGATGACTTATTCCCGTTGCGTAAACAAAAACCACTCCGCGCAAAGCGAGGGAAAAATGTGACGCAAATGCATTATGCGAAACGAGGAATTGTGACACCTGAAATGGAGTTCGTCGCGATTCGTGAAGGATTAGAACCTGAATTTGTGCGAGAAGAAATCGCGCGAGGCCGTGCGGTATTACCGTCGAATATTAACCATCCAGAAGCGGAACCGATGATTATCGGACGCAATTTCCACGTGAAGATTAATGCGAATATTGGGAATTCGGCAGTCACTTCTTCCATCGCTGAAGAAGTGGAAAAGATGACGTGGGCGACTCGTTGGGGAGCGGACACGATTATGGATTTGTCGACAGGTAAGAACATCCATACGACACGTGAGTGGATCATTCGTAATTCACCTGTTCCTGTCGGGACGGTGCCGATTTACCAAGCGCTCGAAAAAGTAAACGGCTTAGTAGAAAACTTAACGTGGGAAGTGTTTCGAGATACATTGATTGAACAGGCTGAGCAAGGGGTCAGTTATTTTACGATTCATGCAGGTGTGTTATTGCGCTACATTCCGATGACAGTAAATCGCGTCACAGGAATCGTGTCACGCGGTGGATCCATTATGGCTCAGTGGTGCTTACTTCACCATAAAGAAAGCTTTTTATATACGCACTTTGAAGAAATTTGTGAAATTATGAAACAATACGATATCGCCTTTTCATTAGGGGATGGTTTGCGTCCAGGATCTATTGCCGATGCGAACGATGAAGCGCAGTTTGCCGAGTTAGAAACATTAGGTGAATTGACGAAAATGGCATGGGAACATGACGTGCAAGTAATGGTTGAAGGACCGGGTCATGTACCGATGCATAAAATTAAAGAAAATATGGACAAACAACTTGAAATTTGTGACGAAGCGCCATTTTACACATTAGGCCCTTTAACGACAGATATCGCACCAGGATATGATCATATTACGTCCGCGATCGGCGCTGCGATGATCGGGTGGATGGGAACGGCAATGCTTTGTTATGTGACACCGAAAGAACATTTAGGCTTACCGAATAAAGACGATGTGCGAGAAGGAGTCATTACGTATAAGCTTGCGGCGCATGCGGCGGACCTTGCGAAAGGGCATCCGACAGCGCAAAAACGCGATGACGCGCTATCTAAAGCACGATTCGAATTCCGTTGGCGCGACCAATTTAATTTAAGTTTAGACCCGGAGCGCGCGCTCGAATATCATGATGAAACGTTGCCAGCAGAAGGTGCAAAAGTGGCGCATTTCTGTTCGATGTGCGGACCGAAGTTTTGCAGTATGCGCATCTCGCATGACATTAGAAAATATTCGGACGATGACTCGTTAGAAGAACGTTTGCGTGTCAAAGAAGGATTGGAACAAAAAGCAGAACAGTTCCGAGAGCTCGGAGGAAAAATTTACAATTGAGGTGAGGAAATGAATGAAGAAATAACGGCGCAACATTTGCTCGTGCAAATTTATGAAAAACGTCAAACCCTTCGCCAATTGGAAGAGCAACTCGAAACGATTCAAGCAAATTGTAAGCACGAATACGAAGAAAAAAGAACGCATCGTGTTTGTAAAGATTGCGGATCGGTTAAAAATTTTCATTATTAATAAGCGATGAAGCCTAGTTTCGCGAAAACTAGGCTTCATTTTCTTTCACGCTTTAGTAGAAAGGGGTATAATAGAGCAAATACATTGTACAGAAAAAGGGGTTTATTCGTATGAAGACGAATTATAAAGACGATAGTTTAGCCGTACATACAGACTTGTACCAAATTAACATGGTCGAGTCGTATTGGGCAGATGGGATGCATGAACGAAAGTCCATTTTTGAAGTGTACTTTCGCAGTATGCCGTTCGGAAATGGTTATGCTGTATTTGCAGGATTAGAGCGCGTATTAGATTATTTAAAAGAGTTTCGCTTTACAGATAGCGATTTACGTTATTTAAAAGAACAAGTCGGTTATGAAGAAGACTTTTTAAACTATTTAAAGACGATTCGTTTTACAGGAGATGTTTATTCAGTTGTTGAAGGAGAGCTCGTCTTTGCGAATGAACCGTTAATGCGAATTGAAGCACCACTCGCGGAAGCTCAATTAATCGAAACGGCAATTTTGAACATCGTCAATTTCCAAACATTGATTGCAACAAAGGCGAGTCGCATAAAACAAGTTGTAAAAGACGAGGTCGTCATGGAGTTTGGCAGTCGTCGTGCTCAAGAGATGGACGCTGCCATTTGGGGAGCACGCGCTTCCATTGTCGGCGGTTTAGAAGCGACAAGTAACGTGCGAGCGGGTAAGCTTTTCGGAATTCCTGTTGCAGGGACCCATGCACATTCTATGGTACAAGCGTATAAAAGTGAATATGAAGCGTTTCATTCTTACGCTCGACGCCATAAAGATTGTGTCTTTTTAGTCGACACATACAACACATTGAAAATTGGTGTGCCGACAGCGATTCGTGTAGCGAAAGAGCTCGGAGATAAAATTAACTTCCAAGGAATTCGTTTAGACAGTGGTGACATCGCTTTCTTATCGAAAGAAGCGCGCCGCATGTTAGATGAAGCAGGATTTCACGATGCTAAAATTGTCGTCTCGAACGATTTAGATGAATATACAATTTTGAACTTAAAGGCGCAGGGCGCTTGTGTCGATACGTGGGGCATTGGAACGAAGTTAATTACCGCATACGATCAACCAGCTTTAGGAGCGGTATATAAGATTGTGTCGATTGAAAATGATCACGGTGTGATGGAAGATACGATTAAAATTTCCTCCACTTCTGAAAAAGTGACGACACCTGGAGAGAAAAATGTTTATCGCATCATTAATCGGAAGACGGGGAAAGCAGAAGGGGATTATATTACGATGAAGGAAGAAAACCCTCAAGCGGAAAAAACATTAAAAATGTTCCATCCGGTGCACACGTATCTTTCGAAGTATGTGACAGATTTTGATGCGGTGAATTTACACAAACATGTCGTTAAAAAAGGAGAAATCATTTATGAAAATCCGACATTAGAAGAGATGCGTGCCTACGGAAAAGAAAATTTAAAGCTGCTGTGGGACGAGTATAAACGTTCATTAAATCCAGAAGAATACCCAGTCGATTTAAGTCAGAAATGTTGGGATAACAAAATGAGAAACATAGAAGAAGTGAATCAGTTAGTCCATTCATATAAGGAGGAATAATTGTGCAAAAAGAAATCATTGAACAATATCATGTCAGTCCGAGTATCGATCCAGCCGAAGAAGTTCGTCATATCGTTGATTTTTTGAAAAGCTATGCAAAGCGCTACCCGTTTGTGACAGGATTCGTACTCGGAATATCTGGAGGACAAGACTCTACATTAGCGGGGAAACTTGCACAAATGGCAGTCGATGAGCTGAATGAAGAAGGAGAAAAACAATATGCTTTTATCGCATTGCGTCTCCCGTACGGAAAGCAATTTGATGAAGAAGATTGTCAATTAGCGCTCGAATATATCCAGCCGACAGAAACGATTACAATCGATGTGAAGCCAGCAGTGGATGCAAGTGTTCAAACGTTAAAAGAAGCGGGAATTGAAGTGTCTGATTTCGTAAAGGGAAATGAAAAGGCACGTGAACGTATGAAAGCACAATATTCGATTGCAGCGATGCGCGGGGCAGTCGTTCTCGGTAGCGATCATGCAGCAGAAGGAATTACAGGGTTCTTTACGAAATACGGGGACGGCGGTGCAGACTTAATGCCACTCTTTAACTTAAATAAACGCCAAGGTGCTCAAATTTTGAAACATTTAGAGTGCCCACCCGTCCTATACAATAAGATTCCGACCGCAGACTTAGAAGAGGATCGACCAGCGCAGCCAGACGAAGAAGCGCTCGGTGTAACATATGCAGAAATTGACGATTATTTAGAAGGTAAAGAAGTTTCGACAAAAGCGCGTCAACGCATCGAACAGTTATATGAACAATCGATGCATAAACGTCATTTACCGATTACTCGTTTCGATACATTTTGGAAATAATATAGTAGAGGAGTTTTCTGTCTCGGTGGCAGAAAACTCTTTTTTTGAAAGGAGCAAGGGATGAATGATTATTGAACGAATGGAAAAAGTGATTGACAATATAGAACGCCAAATTGTAGGAAAGCGTGAAGTTATTGAATTGAGTTTAACAGCCCTTTTAAGTGGAGGCCATATTTTATTGGAAGATGTTCCAGGAGTGGGGAAAACAGCGCTCGTAAAAGCTTTAGCGCAGTCGTTGCAACTTCCATTTCAACGCATCCAATTCACACCTGATTTACTCCCATCAGATATTTTAGGCGTATCTATATATAGTCCTGCAACCCAGCAATTTGAATTTAAAAAAGGGCCAATTTTCGGCAGTGTATTACTAGCGGATGAATTGAACCGAGCTTCTCCGAAAACGCAGTCCGCTTTATTAGAAAGTATGGAAGAACAACGTGTGACGATGGACGGTGTTACATATGAATTACCTCAACCTTTTTTCGTCATGGCGACGCAAAACCCATCAACCCATCACGGAACATACGATTTACCAGAGGCGCAACTCGATCGCTTTTTGTTTAAAGTGAAGATGGGCTATCCGACGTATGAAGAAGAGTTATTTTTATTGAAAAGACATGTTGAAAATAGCGTCACACAACCCGTTTTGACAGTGGAATCATTAATGCAAATGAAGCGTGAAATTCATGATGTGAAAATTCATGAACAAGTACAACGTTATTTACTCGATTTAGTACGTGCGACGCGAGAGCACCCTTTGCTCGAACTCGGGCTTAGTCCACGAAGCGCCCTTGCCTTTCAACATGCAGCGAAAGCGTATGCGACATTGAGAGGACGTATGTACGTCACACCAGATGATATTCAGTATTTATTTCCATACATCGCTTTACATCGGATTCATGAAACGAAAGAAGCACTCTTTGATGGAATGACGTTGGAGCAAATTGTAAAGGATTTACTTACGACGACTTCTGTACCGGTTGGAGTGTTCGTATGACATTCGATTGGCGAGCGATTGGATTAGCTTTATTTTTTATCGCACTTTGTATACTCGGTTGGGTGGAACAGCAATCCGTCATTTTGTTTACGGTATACAGTTTAACTCCTTTCATCGTGTACGCCCTTTTACTATCCGTTTATCCGTACTCCCGTATTCAAGTGAGTACGGAAGTGGTAGAGACAAATATTCCTAGACAACGTCTCATTCGCCAAACGTATCGACGAAATAATCGCTTTCCTCTATTTTTTCTGAGAGGCATTGAAACGTGGACGAGTCAAAGTGAAACACGTAGGCAATCGTATGCCTTATATGTCGGGTTTCGCAAAGAATGGCAAGTCGAATATTCATTGGATGACTTAACGCGTGGACACTATCATTTGCGCAATATTACATGGGAAGCGCACGATGTTTTTCAACTCATTCGTAAAAAAACGAATCGTGTTACGAATGTGAACTTTTACGTTTATCCACGAGTGAATGCGATGTATTTACGTCATATTCAACGTGAGCAACAATGGTTGACGGAAGGGACCAAATATGAAAAACCGAGACATCTTCATGGTACAGACCTTTCGAATTTGCGAGCTTATGTGCAAGGCGATCCGTTAAAAGATATTCATTGGAAAGTGTCCGCAAAACACGGGGAGTTTGTGACGAAGCAATATGAAGAACCTGTTCGTTCGCCTATTACAGTCGGTTTAGATTTGTATGGGGAGCAGTGCTTTGAAGAGCGGCTCTCATTCGCGATGACTTGTCTCTATTATTTTTATACACAAGGAATCCCTTTCGTGTATCAATCGATGCAACATATCGGAGAGCGGGTGGAAGTGGCGGACGCGGTAACGTATGAACGAGTGCGGCAATCATTGGCGATGGCGACTCCTTCGTCTACTGCTGTGACTGCTGAAGCCTTTCAACAAGTAGAAGGAATGATACTTATAACGAGTGCGACGGAAGCGCCGTTTTATCAAGTGGCGCCTGCTCTGAAATTGTTCATTTATGTCGTCTCCAAAGAAAAACCTAAAATCGTTTCCCAAATAGTGTACATTCCGGTTCGTGAGGAGGGTGAAGGATGACGAGAACGCAAATTTCTATACTGTCCCGTCTTGTCATTTATGTGAGTAGCTTTTTTATTTTGGCAGAATGGTTAACGCCCATTTTAGCGGTGACTCACTCAGGCTCTCGTTTTCACTTTCTTCTTTTTATTAGTTTCAGCTTAACTTTATACTTTTTAAGAGCGCGTTGGTTTATTAGCTTCCCTCTCAAATTATTTTTATTGATCGCATTAACGACGAAAATCTTTAATGAAAATGCGACGTGGCGAGAAATATGGCCATTTTTGAAAGAACAATATGAATGGAATGTTCCTTTTCTTTTCATGTGGGATATTGAATGGTTAACGAATGAATTTCGAACGTTATTATTTTTCGTTTTATTATGGATGTTTACCTATTTCATTCATTATTGGACGGACTATATGAAGCGTCTTTTCTTGTTCGTAATCGTCACGTGGACATTTTTCATTGTTCTTCATATTTTCGGTACGTATGACAGCACGCTCGTCATTCCGAAAGTGATGGCGTATTGCTTTATCATTTTAGTAGCGATGTATTGGTATCGCATGTCTGAACGCAAGCTTCCGCACAATTGGAAAGCGGCATTAATTAGTCAAATAGCAGCGGTCGCTATCGTTTGGGGAGTGGCATTTTTCTTACCGACTTCAGGGGACCAAATGTTATTGTCGGATCGTGGGTCACAACAAGATAAAGCGACCGGATATAGTGAAGATGACGAACAGCTAGGTGGCACGATTCAAGATAACGATGCGGTCGTGATGAAAGTGAAAGGCCCGGCGAAACAATATTGGAAGATTGAAACGAAAGATACGTATACGTCGAAAGGTTGGGCGAATACAGAAGAAGAACATCGCAAGGTTACATTACCTTTTGTCGATTCGATGAGTTCGTATGAAAAATATACGATTCAATTACTACATCCATTACCGTATGCTCCTTATCCGTATCAAATGGAAGGGGCGACTCCTTTAGATGGAGGAGGGGCTGCGGTGTTTACGTTGGAAGAAGAATATGATCGACTGCGTGCTTATGCAAGTTATGATGTGGTCGATGTTACGACTTATCAGGTGGCCGTTCGAAAAGAGGCATATTCTGTCGATTACATGCGTACTCTACAACTTGAAGATTATGCGAGTGAACCAATCGGACGTTATTTACAATTGCCGGATAGTTTGCCACAACGTGTGCGAGAGCTTGCGGCGTCGGTTGTAGAGCCGTATGACAATGTATATGATCAAGTGAAAGCAGTAGAGCATTATTTTGCGGAGAATGGTTACGTATACGATAAGACGAATGTGCCAATTCCTCAGGACGGTGAAGATTACGTCGATCAATTTTTATTCGAATCTCAAGTTGGTTACTGTGATAACTATTCAACCTCGATGGTCGTCATGTTGCGTTCATTAGGTATTCCTGCGCGTTGGGCGAAGGGGTACGCATTCGGTGAACAGCATTATGAAGAAGGAGAAATCGTCCATACAATCACTCAAAACGATGCGCACTCTTGGGTAGAAGTGTATATGAAAGAGGAAGGTTGGGTTCCGTTTGAACCGACACTCACTTTCACGAACCCTGCAGACTTTTATGAAGAGCGAGAAGCAACTCCAGAAGTAGAGCAAGAACGTGAAGAAATAGAAGAAGAGGAGCAATCATCGCCTGAAAACGTCGCATCACCTCGGAATAAATGGCCAATTATCATCATCATCCTAGGAGCTCTAATCGGTGGTATGTATTACCTTTATAAATATCAGCGCCGTGAACGACCGATAACGGAAAAAGTGCCGACAGAATATGAACGGGTTTTGAGGAAGCTTAAGAAAAAAGGGTTCGAACGCCATGAAGCAGAAACGTATTTAACGTTTGCGACAAAAGTGTCGGATGAACTAAACCTCGAAGATTTCATCGAGTGCACGAAAATTTATGAAAAATTGCTTTATAATGGAATGCTTGAAAAAACTGAATGGTTGCGTTTGCAACAATTGATAGACCGCGTTTTAGAACAGGTTGACGGTTGATTTCTATCCATTTTACGAGTAAAATGAACGCAATCGAACGTTGAAAATTTTTTCAACGCAAGTGAGTCATATCACTTAATTTTAAGAGAGAAAGAGGTAAAAACATGGCAGCGCCTTTATTAAGTGCACAACAGAAAATTGTCGTTATTGACTTAGGTAGCGCACACAATCAGTTATTGACGCGTACGATTCGTGAATTAGGGATGTATAGTGAGCTTCACGTCCACACGACGACAGCAGAACAGATTCAAGCGATGAATGCAGCAGGTGTCATTTTATCAGGTGGAACACTCGACGTAATCGAGAAGTATGAATTAACGGTGGATCCAAACATTTTCAAATTGGATATTCCGGTGCTTGCGATTAGTTCAGGAGTGAAAGAAGTCATTGAACAATTCGGTGGAGCGGTGCAAAAACGCGACGTCCTCGATGCACAAGAAGAAATTCAAGTGCCAGCCTCTACTTTATACGAACAACAATCAACATTGACAGTTCAATTTGTTGAGCAATACGAAATTACAAATTTACCAACAGGTTTTGAACGTCTCGCAGGAGATGACGTCATTGCGAACGATGAAGCGCAAGTTTACGGTGTACAATACCATCCAGAACTTTCGGCTTCAGAAGGCGGTAAAGAGTTATTAAAACGTTTCATTTACGACATTTGTAAAGCGACAGATGAATGGACGATGAAATATTTCGTCGATATGGAAGTTGAACGTATTCGCAGCACAGTAGGAGATAAAAATGTGTTATGCGCATTGAGCGGTGGCGTTGATTCGTCAGTCGTTGCAGCGCTCGTTCATAAAGCGATCGGCAATCAATTAACGTGTATTTTCGTCGATCACGGTTTACTCCGTAAAGGGGAAGCAGAGAGCGTCGTTGAAACATTCCAAGGAAAATTCAATATGAACTTCATCAAAGTGGATGCGAAAGATCGCTTCTTAGGAAAATTAAAAGGCGTAACGGATCCTGAACAAAAACGTAAAATTATCGGAAACGAATTCATTTACGTCTTCGATGATGAAGCGGCAAAATTAGAAGGTATCGACTATTTAGCGCAAGGTACGATTTATGCGGACGTTATCGAAAGTGGAACAGCGACATCAGAAACGATTAAATCTCACCATAACGTTGGAGGATTACCGGAAGATTTAGAGTTCGAACTCATCGAGCCATTAACAGCGCTCTTTAAAGATGAAGTTCGTAAGCTCGGTTTAGAATTAGGTCTTCCAGAAGAAATCGTTTGGCGCCAACCATTCCCAGGTCCAGGACTTGGCATTCGCGTACTCGGAGAAGTAACGGAAGAGAAATTAAAAATCGTTCGCGAATCAGATTGGATTTTACGCGAAGAAATCGCAAAAGCAGGACTCGACCGCGATATTTGGCAATACTTCACTGTATTACCGAACATCCGCTCAGTCGGAAAACGCGATGAAAAACGTACGTACGACCATGCGATCGGCATTCGTGCCGTGCACTCAGTAGACGGTATGACGTCAGACTGGGCACGCATTCCATGGGATCTTTTAGAAAAAATTAGCACGCGCATCACAGATGAAGTAGAACACGTAAACCGCGTCGTCTACGACATCACAGCAAAACCACCAGGCACGATTGAGTGGGAATAATACGAAGCTCTTGTTGACACACTTTGTGTCGCAAGAGCTTTTTTGTTCATTCGGATATCGGACGAATAATCAAGTGGAATATTTGATTAATGTTCGGAAATGGTATTGTTTTTTTAGAGGAAAGGCGGTATATTGAATGTATTAAATAGCGCATCGTATAAATTTGAGAATATGGCTCAAACGTTTCTACTGAAGTTCCGTAAAAACTTCAACTACGATCCAATAAAACCTTAGATTGTACTGTGCGAACAAAAGGAAGGTTACTCAGTTGAAAAACTATTTCGAATTCGAAAAGTTAGGTACGAATTACAGAAGAGAGATCATCGGTGGATTGACGACGTTTTTAGCGATGGCATACATTTTAGCGGTCAATCCAGGCATGCTCTCATTAGAAGGTGTTCCAGATATTCCTGACGCTATGCGCATGGATAAAGGAGCGGTATTTACTGCTACAGCATTAGCGGCGGCAATCGGTTCGATTTTAATGGGACTGTTAGCGCGCTATCCAATCGGACTCGCTCCAGGTATGGGATTGAACGCATTCTTCGCGTTTTCTGTCGTATTAGGACTAGGGATTCCTTGGCAAACAGCATTAACAGGAGTATTATTCTCAGGAATCATTTTCATTATTTTATCGTTAACAGGACTGAGAGAATTTATTATTAACTCGATTCCAGAACAATTGAAGTTAGCAGTTGGAGCGGGAATCGGTTTATTTATTACATTTTTAGGTTTGCAAAATGCGAACATTATCGTAGGAAATCCGAATACGCTTGTTGAATTGGGAGATTTAACGAGTGCGCCAGTTTTACTAGCTATATTTGGTCTCGTCATCAGTGTCATTATGATGGTTCGTAAAATTAATGGTGCTATCTTTTATGGGATGATTATCACGATGATTGTAGGAATTGCGACATCAGTCATCGCGAAGCCGACAGCAATCGTCTCAAAGGTTCCAGATATTTCGCCGACATTCGGTGCGGCATTTGAACCGATTATGAATGATCCAGCTTCTTTAATGACGACATCGTTCGTCGTTGTAGTCATCACATTTTTATTCGTTGACTTTTTCGATACAGCAGGAACGCTCGTCGCTGTAGCAACACAAGCAGGATTAATGAAGGGCGATAAATTGCCACGTGCAGGAAAAGCTTTATTGTCAGATTCTGTTGCGACAGTATCAGGGGCAATTTTGGGTACGTCGACGACAACATCATTCGTTGAGTCAACAGCTGGAGTTGCGGCAGGCGCCCGAACAGGATTTGCATCGATTGTGACAGGATTGCTTTTCATACTCGCTTTGTTTTTCTCGCCAATTTTAATGGCCGTAACACCTGAAGTGACAGCACCTGCTTTAATTATTGTCGGTGCATTAATGGTGAAAACATTAGGAGATGTGAAGTGGAATGAGTTTGAAATTGCAGTTCCTGCATTTTTGACGATGATTGCGATGCCACTCACTTATAGTATCGCGACAGGAATTGCGATTGGATTTGTATTTTATCCAATTACGATGATGATGGCAGGTCGCCGTAAAGAAATTCATCCGATCATGTACGTATTATTCATATTGTTTATTGCATACTTTGCATTTTTAACCGATTGATAGAAAGAAATGAATGCTCCGTAAATGTAAATTTCGTTAGTAGAAGTTTACAATTGTGGAGCATTTTTATTTTGTGTAAATAAAAAATAGTCGGCTATATAATAGGAAGAGAAAAAGAAATGAGAAAAACTTTGTAAAAACCCTTTACAAAATATTAATAACTTGTTATAGTTATAAAGCAGTCGAGAGAGACAGCACATGAACATTGAAAACTGAACAGTAACTTGTTGATGAAATAAACCGTTTCTTTATTCAACCCCGTTGGATATCGAAACAAACATTTTGGACATCTATAAAAGATGCCAGCAAAAATTTGAGCTTACTCAAATTTCTCTTTTTCTGTGAAAACAGAAAAAGAAACGAGACGCGAGCGAGACGAGGAAACGAAAGAGCGAATGAAGGAGCGTATTCAATACGTGACTGAAATGAGCGATTGAAGTTGACGAAGTATCGCGAAGCGGATCGCTTTCTTTTTGAGAGTTTGATCCTGGCTCAGGACGAACGCTGGCGGCGTGCCTAATACATGCAAGTCGAGCGAACAAGAGAGGTGCTTGCACCTCTTGCGTTAGCGGCGGATGGGTGAGTAACACGTGGGCAACCTGCCCTGTAG
>JASLHQ010000101.1 GCA_030152265.1 Savagea sp. | reverse complement strand
ATTCGTCAAGAACTTTCGTTAGTTCCGCGATTTGCTCTTTTGAATATTGGTGCGAAATCGCATGCATTCCGTCACGTAACGTTACGTCGTTAATTGTAATTTTACTCATTTAGAAGCTCCTTTCACTTGTGCATATTGCTCCGCTGTTCGGATTGCTGCCGCTGTAATGATGTCTAAGTTTCCAGCATACGTCGGTAAGAAGTCACCCATACCTTCTACTTCAATTTGAACTGTGACGACATTTTCTTTAAATACGGGCTCTGCTTTATAACGATAACCTGGTACGTATTGCTTCATCACTTCCACACGCGCATCTAAAGCTTGACGAATTTCTTCATACAACTGTTCTGAATATTCCGCAATTTGTACGTATACCGTATTTCGCATTAAAATAGGAGGCTCTGCTGGATTAATAATGATTAATGTTTTCCCTTTTTTAGCTCGCCCTACTACTTCAAGCGCTTTCGATGTCGTTTCAGTAAATTCATCGATATTTTGACGAGTCCCAGGACCTGCACTTTTACTCGAAACACTTGAAACGATTTCAGCATATTCCACATCGACCACTTCACTCACCGCATGAACGATCGGAACAGTCGCTTGTCCACCACATGTGACCATGTTGACATTCGCTTCATGATGGATGAGTTCTTCCGTCAAATTGACTGCTGGAACGACGAATGGACCAACTGCCGCTGGTGTTAAATCGATTGCAAATTTCCCCATCTCTTTTAAAATCGGAGCATTCGCCGCATGAGCGTGTGCGCTCGTCGCTTCAAAAACGATATCGATTCCTTCTTGAAGTTGTTTAAATCCTTCGATTCCTTCATGAGACACTTGCATTCCATTTTCTTTCGCCATGCGAAGTCCTTCTGAATTTGGATCAATTCCAATCATGACACTAGGCTCGAGATACTCACTTCTCGCTAATTTAATCATTAAATCCGTTCCGATATTTCCTGAACCGATAATGGCACATTTCATTTTTTTATTCATCGTATTCTCCTCTACTTTCTATTTTAAAAACTGCTTCGCTATAGTAATTAGATGCGCCCATTAAATGAGCTGTTAAAGCACGTTTTGCATTAATGACATCGTATTGTTCAATCGCATCTACAATCGCTAAATGTTCGTTTTGAATTTTTTCTTTCCGTGTTAACGTATGACGAGCCGTCACTTCAATTAATGTTTGTGTCGTCTCATTTAACGATTGCCACATTCGCATTAACGTTTTATTTTCAGACATACAAACGAGCGTGTAATGAAAATGAACGTCTGCTTCAATGTGAGTATTGTCAATCATGACGTCATCAATGACGCGAGATTCTTCCATTTCTTTCAAAGCCAATTGTAAAGTTGGTAAGTAGCGCGCAACAATTTCGGGACTAATATTTAATAAAGCGTTCGTCTCAATTAAAATACGAGCATCATATAAATCTTGAACATCTTTTTCAGTAAATGGCTGAACAATAGATCGTCCATTCGTTCGAGTTTCTACAAACCCTTCTGTTTCTAACTTCTTGATTGCTTCCCGAATTGGACCACGACTTACCCCTAACAATTCTGACAGTTCGGACTCTTTTAAATGCATGCCTTCTTGTAATTCGTGTAACATAATCTTTTTACGTAATATTTGAGCTGCTTGATCACTAATCGATTGTTTCGTAAGTCGCATTTTTCCACCCCTTCCATCATCAAAATTAGTAGCAGTTTGTTCTTCAACATTTAACAAAAGTTAAATTGTCAGAATATTCTGTTCTGATAACAGTTAACTTATGATTCTTAATGTAAACGGTTTCTCATAATTAGTCAATACGTTTTTTAGCTTATTGAGAAAAGTTTTTTATTAAAAGTAAAGAAAAAGTGCTAACTCACAGCGATAGAAACGATTTTTTTGCATAAAAAAAGACGAAAAGAATTTTCTTTTCGTCTTTTTATTTTTAAATAACTTGTAAGCGATCTTCATCATAAAAATCACCTGAATTAAATCGTTGAATCGGACCGTCCCATTTTTTACGAGTAATCGAGCGATATTGCTCGTTCGTATACGTGCCGATCACTTTCTTCCAAAACTTTTGAGCAGGGACATTCGTCGCGTCTTGGCGCACTTCCCACTCTCCTTGAAATGAATCGAATAAGCGGGTCGCTACTTTGCGTCCTAAGCCGTACTGACGGTATTTGCGCATGATGAAATAATCTTGCAAATACCAAAATGTTCCTGTCTCATCTGTTATTTTTTGAATTAAAGCAAATCCTGCGTACTTTCCATTGTATTTAATGAAGTGAGGATAGTTCGTCTTTTTCTTCACATATTGAGCGACATCAATATATTCATAACTTCCTGAGTCGAGGACATCTGCCTCATCGAACTCCGAGTAGTCATAACAATATAAATCAATGAGTCGCTCCAATGTCCTGGCGTCTTCCTCGTCTGCGGGTACAATTTCAAGTGTTGATTTGCGTGCGATCGTTAACATAATACATCTCCTCATAAATTTTTAATGAATCTTTTTTATTTTACCATTTCTTTTCCGATTTCTCGACTACTTTGCTCGAACTAGTCATTGACGGGCTTTTAACCTATCCCGTATGATAAGAACAAATGGAAAGGAGCATCTTAAATATGATGAAAACTTCATTGTTACAAGAAGCGAAAGCACTCGATTTTGAAAATAAATTGAAAGCATATCGCGACGAATTTTATATGAACGATGGTCAAATTTATTTCGACGGAAACTCGCTCGGATTAATGAGCAAACGAGCAGAAATGGCGCTCGACTATTTAACAGATTCTTGGAAGCGTTATGCGATTGACGGATGGACGAAAGGTGCGTACCCTTGGTTCACATTGTCAGAAAAGTTAGCCGAATTAAGCGCTCCCCTCATCGGTGCGAAAAAAGAAGAAGTCATTGTGACAGGTTCGACAACGTCTAACTTACATCAATTGCTTGCGACATTTTTCAAGCCGACAGAAAAACGCAATAAAATTTTGGCGGATAACTTAAACTTCCCGACCGATATTTATGCGATTAAATCGAAACTCGAACAACACGGACTCGATCCGAACTCACATTTAATTCAAGTGGAAAGCCGTGACGGTCAGACGATTGAAGAAGTCGACGTCATTGCAGCGATGCGTGAAGATGTCGCCATCATTATTTTACCGAGCGTTTTATACCGTAGCGGTCAAATTTTAAACATGCAACAGTTGACACAAGAAGCGCATGAGCGTGGTATTTTAATCGGCTTTGACCTTTGTCATTCCATCGGGGCAATTCCACATGATTTATCTAAATGGGGCGTCGACTTCGCTTTCTGGTGTACGTACAAACATTTAAACGGCGGCCCTGGTTCTGTCGCTGGCCTTTACGTGAACGAACGGCATTTCGGTACCGCTCCTGGTCTTGCCGGCTGGTTCGGTAGCGATAAAAACCGTCAGTTCGACATGAGTCATACGATGACGCCAGCGATGACAGCCGGTGCTTATCAAATGGGAACACCGCATATTTTAAGTGCCGCTCCGCTTTTCGGTTCACTCGAAATTTTCCACGAAGTCGGCATCGATGCGATTCGTAAACGTTCGCTCGAATTGACGAACTTCTTAATGAAACTCGTTGAAATAGAACTCGACGGATACGGCTTTACGATTTCGAACCCGCGTGAAGAGCATCGCCGCGGTGCGCACGTTTATTTAGAACATCCAGAAGCGGCACGCATTTGTAAAGCATTGAAAAAAGTGAATGTCATTCCAGACTTCCGCACCCCACGTGGCATTCGTTTAGCGCCTGTCGCACTTTACAACACAGCGGAAGAAGTGTACGACATGGTACAACGCTTAAAAAATATTATGGAACATGAAACGTATAAAGAATTTTCTAATGCACGAGAAATTGTCTCCTAATTCGAAAGAAGGTGCCTTATGAAACATACGATTGCTGATTTACACAAAAAACTCGCCTCACAAGAGCCGGCCATTCATACCGACTTTAAAGATGAGATGACGTATGGGGAATATTTAAATTTAGACAAAATTTTAACGAGTCAAAATCGCCTATCCGATCACCACGATGAAATGTTATTTATCATCATTCATCAAGTGAGCGAACTATGGATGAAACTCGCCTTGCACGAAATGACAGCGGCGATTACGGCCATTGATCAAAATGAAATGAACACCGCATTCAAAATGCTCGCGCGTGTATCTAAAATTCAATCGCAAATTATTCAAGCGTGGGACGTGCTCGCGACGATGACACCGAGTGAGTATTTGGAGTTTCGCGATGACTTAGGAAAAGCGTCTGGTTTCCAATCGTATCAATACCGACTGATTGAATTCGCTCTCGGCTATAAGACGAAACATATTTTAAAAATTTATGAAAAAGATGCCGTCTTGCATGAGTTTTTAACCGAAGCGATCAAACAGCCGAGCATTTATGACGTTTCGATTCGAGCGCTCGCACGCGCAGGGTTTGAAATTAATGAAGATTTGCTAGACCGTGATTTTTCCGTCACGTATGGTGGAGATGAAACGGTGCGTCAAGCGTGGGAAACGGTGTATCGCAATGTCGACCAATATTGGGACTTGTATCAGCTTGCCGAAAAACTCGTCGATGTAGAAGATTGGCTTCAACAGTGGCGTTTCCGTCATATGAAAACCGTCGAGCGCATCATCGGCTTCAAACAAGGAACAGGTGGCTCAAGCGGGGTCAACTATTTACGCGAAGTGCTCGATCACCGCTTCTTCCCAGAACTTTGGGATTTGCGCACAACATTATAACTGAATCGAAAAGAAAGTCGCACGTTCGGCTTTCTTTTCACTCTACAAAGGGGTGGAATGTATGGAAAAAAGACAAGATCTTTGGTCATCAAAATTAGGATTCGTTTTATCAACAGCGGGAGCGGCAATCGGGTTAGGAGCCATTTGGAAAACACCTTATGTGACAGGGATGAACGGCGGAGGAGCTTTCTTCCTCGTGTTCGTCATTTTAACATTGCTCATCGGGCTTCCGATGCTGTTATCCGAATTTATCATCGGACGTTCAACAGGAAAAGAAGCGATCAGTGCTTATAAACAACTCGCACCTCGTTCATTATGGGTGTGGATCGGGCGCATCGGCGTCATCGGTTGTTTCTTACTATTATCGTTTTACAGTGTCGTCGGTGGATGGGTGCTCATTTATACGTTGAAATCACTCACAGGGGGCGTCATCGGAGAACAGGTGAACTACGTCGCTTTATTTGGTGAAACAATCAGCTCACCGAGCACGACATTACTCGGACTCGGCTTATTTATCGCGATTAACGTATTCGTCTTAGCAGGCGGTATTCAAGCAGGTATTGAACGCGCAAATAAAATTTTAATGCCTTTATTATTTCTTTTCTTTATCGCGATTGTCATTCGTAGCTTAACATTGCCTGGAGCGATGGAAGGAGTAAAGTTCTTCTTAATGCCGAGCTTTGAAAATATGACGAGTCAAGCGTTCCTTTACGCACTCGGACAATCGTTCTTCTCCCTCGCTGTCGGATTTTCGTGTATGGTTACGTACAGCAGTTATTTGAAAAAAGACGTCAGTCTCGTATCGAGTGCGAATTCAGTCGTTTGGATGAATATTTTCGTCTCTTTACTTGCGGGTCTCGCGATTTTCCCTGTCGTCTTTTCATTCGGTCTACAGCCAGATGAAGGACCAGGATTACTGTTTATGGTATTGCCTGAAGCGTTCGGACAGATGGCATTCGGACAACTATTTTTAGCACTCTTTTTATTGTTATTCTTATTTGCAACATTGACCTCTTCTTTCAGCTTATTCGAAATTATTATTGCAGCATTGACAGCGAGTGGCAAAAAGAGACGTATTCCGACTACGTTAACAATCGGATTAATCGTCTTCATTGCGGCGATTCCTTCCGCTCTATCTTCAAGTACGCTCGCGGACTTTTCAATCTTCAATCGCTCTGTTTTCGATTTAACCGACTTTGTCGTCAGTAACGTATTACTTCCACTCGGTAGCTTGCTCATCGCTATCTTTATCGGATGGAAAATGAATAAAGCACTCGTGAAGGAAGAATTTTTAACGGCGAATCGTCACGGCGAAGGATTGTTTCATGTTTGGTATTACGGCATGATGAAATTTTTCGTACCGATCGTCATTGC
>JASLHQ010000063.1 GCA_030152265.1 Savagea sp. | reverse complement strand
ATTGAATCGATGACGTATGGCGTTCGATTTTTCCTGATGTTGGGGAACGTAGCGAAACGAGCAATTCCGCAATCGTCGATTTACCCGATCCGGATTCTCCGATTAAAGCGGTCACCTTTCCCTTCTTCACACGACAATGAATGTCATGTAAGACGACATCGTTTCCATACTGTTGATAGACATTTTTCATTTCAATCATCGCGATTCTCCTTCGTCATTTGTAACGTTCGGTCTGAAATAACATGCGCTACATCGTGATCGTGAGTAATCATCAATACACCGCAATTCAATTGTTTCGCTTTTTTCTGAAGTAAAAAAATAATTTCTTTTTTCAAAATAGGATCTAACGCGCTCGTCACTTCATCGCAAATGACATAGTGAGGACGCCGTACAAAAGTGAGAGCGACGAGTATGCGACTGAGCATTCCTCCTGAACATTCATGCGGGTACCGATTCGCAATCGAGGTATGCAATTGCACTTCTTTTAACGCTTCATTCATTTCATCTTTTGTGACACCTAACTCTTCAAATTGTTGACGAATCGACAGAAGCGGATTGAATGCCGCCCTTGCATCTTGGTACATAAAAGCGATCGTTTTAAAATAATGTGCTGAAGCAAATTGGGGGTGACTCGTCCATTCGCCATCCATTTGACCATGCCCTTCATAGTATGCGACAGGCAAAATTCCGTACATCGCTCGTGCTAACGACGTTTTTCCCGAGCCAGACGGTCCTGTTATGCTTACAATTTCGCCTCGTTGTACATCGAGCGATACATTTTCAAAAATCGGTTTAGAAGCGCCGTAATGAAGGGTGATTTGTGCTCCGCGCAAGCCTGCTTCTTTCGTGCAATGAACTTCTTTTCTCAACGACGATGTTGTACGCTTGACGTTCTTCCCTTCAATTATGAAAGAAATATATACCGTCACGATCGCGAGCAACAAAACAGGGGGGAACACAAGCCACGTCCAACTTCCGTTTAAAAAAATAGTCGGATGATTAAACCCATCGTGCAACAATTTCCCCCACGTCACTTTAACCGGATCGCCTAATCCTAAAAAGGCTAAACCCGCTTCCGTTAAAATTGCATAGCGAAACGTTACGATCCACTTCGTTTGAACGAGCGATTTTAAGTGGGCCGGAAAGTGATGGGTCAAAATATACAAATGACTATTTCCAAATTGACGTGAAATTTGAATAAATTCGCGTTCTTTTAACGACATCACTTGCGCTCGAATCATTCGCATATAAGCAGGCCACGATAGCACGCTCATTAAAACTAACAACGTCGTATACTGTCCGCCTGTAAAAGCGACGACGAGCAGTATGATGAGTAAATTCGGTAATACGAGCAAAATGTTCGCTAATCCATTCAACAACGGATCCCATTTACGAAAATAACCCGACCATACACCGAGTGCGACGCTTAAAAATGTAGAAGCGGTCGCCACGACGAAGCCGACTATTAAACTCCATTTCGTACCTTCAATCAATAAAGCGACGACATCTTGTCCGACACTATTCGTACCGAGCCAATGTATTCTGCTCGGCGCTAAATAAGATTCGAATTGATAAGAAGAAGCGGCATATGGATAACTGAAATAAAGCACGCTATAAAAAAGGATAAAACTTCCGACGATATATTTTTTATGTTTCACATCGGATCCTCCTTTCGAATGCGCGGATCTAATTTTGGATAAATCCAGTCGGTGAACAAATTAATCATTAAAATGATGCTCGTAAATAAAAAGAACAAACCGTGCATAAGCGGATAATCTCGCGACACGATAGCATCACGCAACAACTTTCCGATTCCAGGGTATGAAAATAACGTTTCGACAAAAATGGCTCCTGTAAAAGTTAAGCCGATACGCAACATCATCATCGTAAAAACAGGTAGTAAAGCATTTTTTAAAACGTGCTTTCGCAATAACGTACGAGTATGAACTCCTTTCATTTGCGCAAATTCAATGAATGGAGTTTGCATAATGCGCACCGTCTCATTACGCATTAACAAATATAAGCTCGGAACTGTCGCTAAAATGAGCGTTGTCATCGGTAAGATGGCATATTGAATACGATCTCGCACAATCGTTAACAAAGAATCGTTTTGTAAAAAAGGAGTTGCCGCACCACTCATTGGAAAAATCGGTAACAGGACGCTACATGTTAAAAGGAGGAACATACCGACTAAAAATTCGGGCAGAGCACTGAAAACTAACATCGTGCCGAACAATAGACGATCTCCCTTCCGCACCGCCCGATAGCCAGAGTACAAACCGAATACGACGCTGAGAACGACAGAAAGGAGCGTCGCTGCTCCGACGAGCCTTAACGTGTACGGTAAATGTTCTCGAATGACAGCTCCTACATCTTGTCGATATTGAAAAGACGTTCCAAAATCGAGCGTCACAACGCCTTTCATATAGCGCACCCATTGCGTCATCGGCGATTCATCTAACGCGTAATAAGCTAAAATCGATTCTTTTTGCTCCTTCGTTAACGTCGGGCCACTATCCTGTCCTTCTATAAAATCAATCGGCCCTCCTGGCATCATACGAGGAAGAGCAAAATTTAAAAGAATCAACGCGAGAAAGACGACGACGTAAGAACGCAGTCGAACGTGTTTCATCGCACGAATGCTGCCTTATTATCAACGAGTGGAATACCGTCCGCTATGCCGCCTTTCGTATTGAACCATCCGTCAAATACAGAAGCATCGTAAATATGATAAAACGGGCGATGGTATAAGACGAGCGTCGGCAATTCCTCCCCGAGAATCATCTGCATCTCATCTACAATTGCTTTACGCTCCTCTTCATCTTGCGTACGCAATTGAGCCTCCGCTAACTTCGTAAAACCTTCATGCTTGAATAAAGATTTACCTGCGTATAAATTACTTGCTTGTCCGCTAAACCAAAGACGTAAAAAATCGGGGTCTCCACTTAATCCGATATGTCCTGTAATGGCCATATCAAAGTTTCCTTCTGCCATAAGCGCTGCAAATGTTGCCGGCTCGGCTGTTTGAATCGACAAAGTAATGCCGATTTCTTGCAACATCGCTTGCATTAATTCCGCTTCTTTTGATGTGGAAGATACGAGCACGTTCAATGCTAATCCATCGTCATAGCCTAACTCCTTTAACATTTCTCGCGCTCGTTCAACATCGTAGTCGTATTGCGGAACATTCGGGTTATACCAATCAGAATCTGGCGGAATGATGCCACTACTTCCTTCCATCGCTTCTTTCGATCCCGTTAACTTTTCATACATATCTACACGATTTAACGCATACGCAATCGCTTGACGTAACGCTTTTTCTTTCAGTTGTGGATGATCTAAGTTAAAAATAATGCGTACCGCGCTTCCCGTCGGCTCACTTTTCAAAACTGAAAACCCTTCTTTTTCGAGCTGGGTGACATCAGCATAGTTAAATGTCATCCCGTTATTAATTTCACCTTTTTGTAAAGAAAGGACACGGTTTTCTACATTTAAATATTGCAGTTCATCTATGACAACTTCCCCTTTAAAGAAAGATTTGTTTTTCACAAATTGATAATGACCACTCGCCTCATCATAATGCTTTAATACGAATGGACCTGAACCGATTAAGGCATCCGACTCACGATACGCTAACGGATTTTCTACTGTCGACCATATATGCTTCGGAATGATCGGCAACATGCCCGCTATTTCCGTAATAAAAGGTGAAAATGGCTCCTTTAATTGAATGCGTACTTCTCGTTCATTTATCACATCCGCTTTCTCCACTTTCGTCATGTCGACATTCCACTGAAATGGATGCTTCTGAAAATATTCATACGAAAAAGCAACATCTTCTGCCGTTAACGGCTCGCCATCGTGGAAGCTCGCTTCATTCAATTGAAACGTATAAGTTAACCCATCTTCTGACACTTCCCATGACTTCGCTAACCATGGGATGACACCTGTATCATCTTTCCATGTGAGCGCATCGAAAAGATAGCTATTTCGCAAAAATCCGCTCGGTCCACTCGTTCCAAAAGTAAAAGGTGAAAGAAAACCACTATCTGCCCAACCGATTTTTACGATTTCTTCAGATGATGGTGTCGCTTCTTCTTCCTTTCCTCGTTCTTCATTATGACTACAGGCTTGTAACAATAAAATGACAAGACTACATATCATCAATAAACGTTTCTTCATCTACAAAAACTCCTTTTCCTTA
>JASLHQ010000061.1 GCA_030152265.1 Savagea sp. | reverse complement strand
TGAACAAGTAATGGAACAGTACCTCGTGTTAGCGACACCTTTTCCTGAAAGTAACGGCGCTGTTGAAACGATCGTCATGTATCAAAGTTTAGATGCGATTCATCGCACGACGAAAAGTACGACACATATCGTGTTATTGTCTGCCTTCTTAGCGTTATTATTGACGACATTCTTCGCATTCTTCCTCTCATCTCGTATTACCGGTCCGTTACGCAATATGAAACATGCTGCACTCGAATTGTCGAAAGGGAATTTTGAAACGACGATTCCACATGTGCAAAATGACGAGATTGGGGAACTCGCACAAGCCTTTAATAAAATGGGCGTTCAATTGAAAGATTACGTTGAGTTAATTAAACAAGAGAAAGAGCAGTTGTCGAGTGTTTTAACATCGATGACAGACGCAGTTTTAACGTTTAATCACGAATTTGAAATTGTCGTGACGAACCCACCAGCAGAAAAATTGTTGCAAAAATGGCAATTTACAGATGAAGCGTCTGAAGGAGAGTTGCCTCCACAAATTGTTCATATGTTAGATCATGTGATAACGTTCGCGGAAGAAGTAGAAGATGAATTAGAAATCGGCCGTCAATTTTATGCGATTTCAATCAGTCCACTCTATAGTGAAAATAGTATTCGTGGTGCGGTAGCTGTCATGCGTGATATGACGGAACAACATCAGCTCGATAAATTGCGTTCAGACTTCATCGCTAACGTATCACACGAGTTGCGCACTCCAATTTCCATGTTGCAAGGGTATAGTGAAGCTATACTTGATGGGGTCACTCAAAATGATGAAGAACGTTATGAAATGGTTCAAATTATCCATGATGAATCGAAACGAATGAATCGTCTCGTTAACGACTTACTCGATTTAGCCCGCATGGAATCAGGTCATATGCGCTTATATAAAGAGCCATTTGACGTCGTCGCTTTTTCGGAACGGATGATCAACAAATTTTTGCAACGCGCGAAAGATCAACATGTTTCGTTAACATTAGAGTCTGATCACTCGGAAATTATTATTGAAGCAGATGAAGATCGAATTGAACAAGTGTTGACGAATTTAATTGACAATGCGATTCGACACACGCCGGAAGAAGGCTCTGTTACATTGACGATTCAAAGCTTTGAAGATGCGGTAGAGATGAGCGTCATCGATACGGGAATTGGCATACCAGAAGAAGATATTCCATTTGTGTTTGAACGATTCTATAAGGCCGATAAAGCACGTACACGTGGAAAAGGGGGAACAGGTCTCGGATTAGCGATCGCTAAAAACATCGTCGACTCTCACGAAGGCTTGCTCTATGTGAAACGTGGAAAAGAAGGCGGAACCATTTTCACTTTCGTCTTACCGAAAAAATAATGTAACCTTTCAGTCGTATAAACGACTAATTGATTGAACGGAGGGATGAAAATGGATGACTCCGTTTTCCACCGCTTATATGATGAATACCATGACGACTTATTTCATTTTTTAATTTACTTAGTCGGAAATCGAACGGACGCGGAAGATTTATCGCATGAAGTATACATTCGTGTCATGCGTTCCTATGATCGTTTCCGCGGCCAAAGTTCTGAAAAAACGTGGTTATTTGCGATTGCTAAAAATGTTGCGATTGACCATTTTCGTAAAAAAGCTGTCCGTCAAAAGTATGATAATACGTATTTTGATTGGGAAACGGAGATGTTGCCTGCAGATGATCAGTTGCCGGAACAATGGGTAGAGTATAATGAAGAAAAAAGTGAGCTGTACCGCTGTTTAAACCGCTGTACAGGAGATCAAAAGCTCGTCATTACGTTGCGATATTTACAACAATTGTCCGTTAAAGAAACCGCCACAATTTTAGAATGGACAGAATCGAAAGTGAAGACGACTCAACATCGCGCTTTACAAAAACTAAAGCAGTTGATGAATGCTCCTTCGAATGAAAGAGGTGAGAGCGATGAGTAAACATTACGAAGAACAAGAACTAGAACATTTACTACAGTCGATGCCTACTGTGAAAGATAATCGTTCGAAAGAGGATTTGTTGAGACGCTTACAAGGGGATGAACGTATGAGAGGACAACGACCAAAGGAACCGAAAAACAAACTGCCACTTTGGATTGCGCTTGCAGCAGCAGTCATATTAGCGATTTTATCGCCAGCCATTATTGCGAATATGACGGGGAAAGAACAAGCAGAACACCAACAAGAAGGTGAATCGGAAAGCTATATTTCAGAGACGAAGTTGAAATTACAAGAGTCGAATGAATCAGCTGATGAAACGAATAAGTTTGCGATGGACCGAGCGCTCATTGGGAAGTATGCGCTTTATGAAGCCGATTTAAAACAATTTGTGCCGTTCCGTCTCGGGTTAGTGAGTGAGGATGCTCTAAGTGTTCCCGTTTCAATTTTAATTCCGAAACCGCGCGTTTCATCCGATTTAAAAACGACGACACCGACTTCTTTACAGCTGTATGAACAATACGTAGAGTCAATCGATGAAGAATCGTATCATTTCACTTCGTACCACCCATACGATGCGACGTTTGAGGAGCAACAAGATATTTTAACGATGCGTATTAACGATATCGAATCGTACAGTATTTCAAGTGCAGCGAGTGAAATTTTCAGCACGACATTGGAGCAAACATTTTACGGATATAAAGAGTTAATTATGCTCAATAAAGAAGGAGAACCAGCAGAGTTTGGCCAAGTGGGTGTCATTGCAGAGCCTTTCGCTTTAAACAGTGAATTAAACCGCTACGCCTATTACACGTATTCGTACCACGATCGCTACTACGTTGCCCCTTCTTTTGGAGCGAAGTATAGTACAGTGGAACAAGCGTTGGATGCGATGCGTGAAAAGCCGAATGACTTTTACGACACGGTTATTCCAGAAGGTGTGACATTCACTTTAGAAATGGATCAATCGCGTGTCACAGTTTTATTTGATGAAGAGTTAGATTTAAATAACTACACGCTCGATGAAGCGTATCGTTTAATCGAAGGTTTGAATTTAACGGTGAACAATTTCGGCATGGAATTACAATTATCAAATATAAAGCAAGGAACGTGGCAAAAGTTCGATTTCCGCCGTCCGTTGCCGAAAGCAGTAAGTGCAAATCCGATTCGTTTTAACGATATTGCAGAATAGACTGAAAATTTAAGTAGAGAAGCTTTACAAAAGATTTATCCTGTTGTACAATAAATTCATAATAAAATATATGATTCATCTTCGGGGCAGGGTGTAATTCCCGACCGGCGGTAAAAAACTCATTCGTTTTAGAGCCCGCGAGCGAAAGCTGATGTGGTGAGAATCCACAGCCGACAGTAAAGTCTGGATGGGAGAAGGTGAAGGTCGAACGTTTTTTCGTGTACGCAATTTTACACACATATAACGTTTATTTTCTGTACGACAAATCGACTATTCTCCCTTAAAGTGATAACGACTTTAAGGGATTTTTATTTGGCGAACGAAAATGACCTTTCCTTTATGTGAAGAGAATCGCACAGAGGAGAATACAGCTATGAGAAACACAAAATTACAACGATTGATCATTATCGCTATGTTAAGTGGGGTGGCAACTTTACTTATGAAGTTAAACTTCCCACTGCCGTTTTTACCACCTTTTTTAAAAATTGATTTCGCTGAAATTCCAGCAGTACTCGCTTTACTAACACTCGGTCCAGTAGCCGCAATCGGCGTCGAATTTTTCAAAAACGTCTTTTACTTAATGCTTTCTGGAAGTATTACAGGTGTACCAGTAGGGGAGCTTGCGAACTTTACGACAGGTGTTTTATTTTTAATTCCAATTTACTTAGTGTATCGTAAAGTATCAACATCAAAAGGATTAACAGCAGGTTTAATTGCAGGAACGGTAACGATGGCATTCGGCATGACGGTGTTGAACTATCTCGTATTTTTACCGATGTATACGAAGTTTTTAGGAATGGAAGCTTTCGTCGGGCAAGACTTATACATGTATCTCGTGGCAGGCGTGTTGCCATTCAACTTAATTAAAGGAATTGCGTTAACGCTCGTCATGATGCTCGTCTTCAATAAAATGAAGCCGTGGATTATGAAACAACAACGTCAATTACAAGTGAAATAATAAGCGAAAGCACGGTGCGCGTCATGCATCGTGCTTTTTTTATGAATCAACAAAATAAAAAACAACCTTCTCAAATGAAAAGGTTGCAACGAAATTATTCGTATTTTAATGGGTCACCTTCGAATGATTCATCTGCAATTTTGATCGAGTCTGTCGGGCAGCCGTCAAATGCATCTTCGAGGTCTTCCATGAGCTCTTCTGGTACTTCTTCTGTTCCCGTGTTATCATCTAAAATAACGAAGGCGATTCCTTCATCATCGTAATCATAAATGTCAGGGGCAGCTGCGCCACACGCGCCACATGCGATACAAGTATCCTGATCAACGATTGTAAATTTAGACATGTACAATTCTCCTCTTTTCTAGAACGTTTCAAATTAGTTTCTCTATCATTCTAAAGCTGTTCTGAAAGTTTTTCAACTTAAAAACTTAAGGAGATGTCAATTAAATGTTACAAATTGAGCAACTTATTTTATTTCTTTTTTATAAGATGAACGGTTTGCGCAAAAGAAATGCACCGTATTACATATTACTCGGAAAAAAGAGTGGTCAAACGATACAAGACGTAAATTATTACGGACTGCATCGATTTTTTTATTTACTATCTAAAAAAGAATTGATGCACTATGATCGATGGGTTCAGCACCTTTTACGTAAGGGATGGCTTTCAGAAGACGAGGAAGGCTGGGTTTCAGTTTCAGTTGATCCGAGCACATTTGAGTCCATTGAGATGCGAAGATGGAATGGATGGCAATATGAGCGTTTTGAGCAAGTGTATTTTGCCCGTCTAAGTTTAGCGATTCAAACACTGAGTTATCGCCATGAATTAGTGAAGCGTTTTGATCCGATTGTACCAGATTTAGCCGTCCAACAATTTATAAGTCAATGGCATCGAAATCATTCATTATTTGATGAGCAAATCGTTTCTCGTCTTTATGAAGAGTTAGCCCACATTTTAAAAATAGAAGAACAGCGAGAAGCTCTTTTTCCGATTATTTTTGTAGAACGTTTGACGAATCGACAATTTACAGGAAAAACATATGAACAACTTGCTGAAAGATTGAAACTAAACGAGTTTGATGTACGTCTAATATGGGTAGAAGGAATGCACCGATTGCTTGACCAATTGTTTCAGCAATCTGCAAAATATCCTATTTTATATTCTTTCACTAAAGGTTTTGAAAAAAAGTTGTCATCTGTTTTTTTAACGAAAACAGCTGAACGAACTTATGAGTTATTTCAACAAAAGTATACGTTAGAACAAATTGCTAAAAAGCGTCGTTTGAAAGAGAGTACGATTCAAGATCACGTTATTGAAATCGCTTATACGGTAGGAGCATTTCCGTATGAACGCTTCATTGATCTCGCTTTATTTGAACAGGTCCGACAACAGTTATTGAAGCGAAAAGATCGACCATTGAAGGAATTGAAAGAACAGTATCCTATGTTAAGTTACTTTCAAATTCGCCTCATTTTAACATCTTTATAAAAGGAGTATCGTATGGAAAGCGTATTGCGACAATATTTTAACTACTCTCATTTTCGTCCTGGGCAAAAGGAAGTGATTACGTCGATCGTTCGAGGTGAGGATGTTATCGGCTTATTTCCTACAAGTATGGGTAAAAGTCTTTGTTATGAAATTTTACCTTATATTCAACAAGGACGCGTTTTAATCATTTCGCCGCTCATCTCCCTTATGGAAGATCAAGTGCGACGTATTAAACAGCGTGGCGAGAAACGAGTAGTCGCCTTAACATCTCAATTAACGCATGAAGAACGTGAGTTAGTGAAATCGCGACTATCTCACTATCGCTATATTTTTTGTTCTCCGGAAATGTTGATGAAGAGTGAGTTCGCAACATCTTTACAATCGCTGTCGTACAGTGCAATTACATTAGATGAAGCGCACTGCATTTCTCAATGGGGATATGATTTTCGTCCAGAATATTTGCAAGTAGGAAAATGGATTCAAAAATTAGCGAGTCGTCCGCCGATATTAGCTTTGACGGCTACTGCACATGAGCAAACTGTGAATGAGCTCCAATATTGGTTGAACATGAGAACACCGAAAATATTTCGTGGTGAGATGAACCGTTCGAATTTATATTACGATGTTCGAAAGGTGACGTCCCCCTTTGAAGTACTCGTCCGATATATCGAGCAAGAGTCAGGAGACGGTATCGTGTATGTTCGAACGCGTAAAAAGGCGGAAATATATGCGCAGTATTTTATCGAGCGTGGAATGGCTGTAGCTAGTTATCACGGTGGGATGGATCGTCAAGATCGTTCGCTCATCCAGCAGCAATTTTTGAAAGGGGAGCTTGATTGGATTTTCGCTACGAGTGCATTCGGTATGGGAATCGATAAGCCGAACATTCGTCATGTTGTCCATGAGTCGATTCCTTTATCGTTTGAACAATACGTTCAAGAAGTAGGGAGAGCAGGTAGGGATGGACAAAATGCCCGTTGTCTTTTATTATACAATGAAGCGGATTTAGAAGAAGCGCGTTTATTTTCTAACCGTTACTTGTTGACAAATGAGTTGTTTGAGGAGTATAACAGATATCGGTCTTTGGATAAGTCAGAAGCTGAAATCATGAATTTGCTACAAATCGAATCGTCTTTTATGGAAATTATAAAATTTTATGAAACGCATTATTCTAAAGAAGAAAGAGCTCAACTCATTCGTAAAAATGCCGATGATAAAAAGAGGCAACTCGAATTGATTTTTCAATGGTTGACGAGTGATACGTGTTATCGTGATGCATTATTAAAGTACTTTCATAGTGAACCTGTATTACAAGAGCGATGTTGCTCGAATTGTCGATTTGTAGAAGAACAATTTGAAGAAGCTTCTGTTATTGTTTGTAATAGTCGTTGGGAAGAACGATTACAGCAATTATTCGAATGATAAGTAATAGAGAAAAGATGTTTGATAGGAGAGTCAAATATGAGTAAAAAAGATTTGAAAGGCGATTTTGAAGATAATCGTCAAGAGATTGAGATGGAAGATGAGCGTGTCGATGATTTGCCGTCACGTTCAGCAGTACACCGCCGTGGGAAGAAGAAAAAAAGTTCTGCTAGCAATACGATTATTAATATTTTTTTAGTGCTCTTTACATTAATTCCACTAGGAATCATCACATATATCGCTGTTGATTTTTACACGAGTGGAAAAGATGACCCTTCGAATGTACAAGTAGCGAAAGAAGATGAGCAAAAAGGAAAAGATCTCGTCGTAGCGGAGAAGAAAGAGCCCGACAAAGTAGACGTCAATCCGAGTCCGACACCTGTAACGCCTCCGGAGGAGAAAAAAGATTCGGATAAAGGAGAGCAGACAGATGCAAAAGATAAAGAGACGAAACCTGCTCCTAAGCCGGAACCAAAACCGGAACCAAAACCGGAACCAAAACCGGAACCAAAACCTGAACCAAAACCAGAGCCAAAGCCAGAGCCAAAACCGGAACCAAAACCACAACCAAAACCGGAACCAAAACCACAGCCAAAACCGGAACCAGAGAAGCCAGCAACAACTGGTAAAACACATATCGTTCAAGGTGGAGAAACACTATTCCGTATTTCAATGAATTATTACGGATCGCCAGACGGTGTAGAAAAAATTAAAAGAGCGAACGGTTTGAGAGATAATAACATTCATCAAGGTCAAAAACTCATCATTCCTTAAAAAATGAGATGAAAGCAGAAGCGAGAGAATCTTTTTCTCGCTTCTATTTTTATTTTACTATACGGATGATATGAGGATGTGAAAAAATTGACGATTGTATTGATAGGAATGATACTCGTATTATGCGGGGGTTTATATAGTCGCATGCGTTATGAAGCGACATTATGTCAAGTGCTAGAGCATAAATGTTATATTTCGAATTCTTCACAGCCTCTCACATTATTTTTTATTTCTGATATTCATTTTCGAACATTGTCAACAGATTGGATAGAAACTATTGCAGAACAAAAGGTGGATTATGTCATCATCGGTGGAGATTTAGCAGAACGTCATGTGCCCGAACAGCAAGTCGTTCAAAATTTGCAACAACTACGACAAATCGCACCTGTATTTTACGTATACGGCAATAATGATCGTGAGATTGGTGAAGAGCGATTAAATCGGATTTTATTTGAACAAAATGTCCACGTGTTACAAAATAATAGTGTTTGTTTAATTCATCATAGAGGATGGATGATTTGCGGAACGGACGACCCTTCTACTCGACGAGCAAATGTTTATGAAACGCTTGCATCATGTTCTGATACAATGGAAACGATTTTCGTTTCACATTCACCTGTTTTTTTTGAAAAAGCAGATGAATTAGCTAAAATTAGTTTGAAATTAGCGGGTCACACACATGGTGGACAAATTCGTTTAGGTCCGTTCGGATTGCATGAGCGAGGAAGTTTTCAAGTAAATGATGGACGTGCTACACTAGTAAGCAATGGGTATGGTACGACCAAAATCCCATTGCGTCTCGGCGCACCTGCTGAAACGCATATTGTGAAAATGCAACGAATGATTGAGGAGGATTTACAGTGACAGTAGATGTAATTATTATCGGTGGTGGCCCATGCGGTATGAGTGCTGCTATTGAGTGTGAAAATAAAGGATTAACGACGATGATTATAGAAAAAGGAAATGTTGTCAATTCCATTTATAATTATCCAACCCATCAAACATTTTTCAGTTCGAGTTTAAAACTATCGATTGGTGATGTGCCTTTCATTACGGCGAAAGAGCGTCCGAAACGTTTAGACGCGCTCGTTTATTATCGAACAGTCGCCCAATTGAAAAATTTAAATATGAAAACATTCGAGGAAGTACTCGATGTTCAAAAAGAAG
>JASLHQ010000057.1 GCA_030152265.1 Savagea sp. | reverse complement strand
TATCGCCTGAACTGCGTTATAAAATGCGCACGCATTCGTTTATGATTCGAGAGGAAGAAAATTGGCTTGCGGAACAATTTTACGTGACGGGAACGTATGAACAATTCGATATTCCGAAATTAATTCAGCGAACCGTAGAAGCGGATATGGGAAGGCCGTTTAAAGGGTATGAGTATAGCCCGTCTATTTTCATCGAACATATTCCGTCACTCACGGTCTTTCATTCTTATGATGATCGAGGGTTTGAAGTGATCGCGCCGTCTCCAGAAATTGCGCAAAAATGGCATAAAAAAGCCTGACGTATTCAAGTAACGTCAGGCTTTTCGTGTTATTTTTCGTAGTCGAAATGCAGTTCATTTAAGTCTGGATTCAATGATACGAGTAAATTATGGTCTTGGAAAAACCATTCGTCGTGTTCGTCGATGTAGTATGTCACATCGTTAATGACGGTTTGTGCGACGATTTTTTCTGGCTCGCTTTTTTGAATGCCGAGTGAGAACCCTTCGTGAAGAGGACTTGCGCCGCCGTAACGCGCGTAAAATTGAACCGCTTCTCCTGCTTCAACATCCATTTCTGTTTCAAACCATTCGATGGCGTCGTCTGTTAATTGAATGTTCATATAACTCCTCCTAAATCCACGTAATCTTTGGTTCTGTACCATTTTTAATCCGCTCTAAATTTGCACGATGTCGATAAATGATAAACAGTGCCATACATATTACTATAATAGAAAAGGAATAGTTTTGCGAACGAATGAACTCCACAATCGCGATGATTATTCCTGAACACGCGACGATGACGGACGAGAGTGAAACCATCTTCGTTACTTTCAAACAAATAATAAAAATAGCTAAAACGATTAAAAATACGATCGGTGCATAAGCGAGCAAAACACCTGCGCTCGTTGCGACCGCTTTTCCGCCGCGAAGTTTCGCGAAAATCGGGAACATATGGCCAATTACAGCGAATAGTCCGATCACGATCGTTTCAACGGGGAGTGGTTGAAAATAAGATAGAGAAGCGATCCAAACCGCTGCACTCCCTTTTAAAATATCGAGCAAAGTGACGATGATGCCCGCTTTTTTACCGAGCACACGGAAGGTGTTCGTTGCACCTAAGTTACCGCTTCCATGCTCGCGTATATCCGTTTTGAAAAATACTTTCCCAATCCAAAGGGCAGACGGGATGGAGCCTAACACATAGGCGATGAGTATGACGAGAACGATATTCATAATGGTACCCCTTTACGCTAAAAATAAATACAAGATAACTCTATCATACCGTAAAAAGGGTGCCAACAATAGTTGAAAAAGAAAACTATTTTTTAAATGCTCGCTTTTAGAAGTTCGTTGCTTTTTTTGAAAATGTTCTATACAATTAATTCTCGAATGTCGTAGAGCGTGATTTGACAATGTTTTCAGCATAGTTGATAATAAAAAGAGAACACATGTTTTTATGGAGGGTGTCGAAGTGACGAATACAAATCAAATGATGAATTATGATGATGATGCGATTCAAGTACTAGAAGGGCTCGATGCAGTGCGAAAACGTCCAGGAATGTATATCGGTTCGACCGATGGACGCGGCCTGCATCATTTAATTTATGAAATTGTCGATAATGCCGTCGACGAAGCGTTAGCAGGATTTGGTCGTGAAGTGGTCGTCACTTTACATAAAGACGATTCTGTCAGCGTCCGCGACTATGGACGAGGCATGCCGACAGGAACGCACCAAACGGGTAAACCGACGGCAGAAGTCATTTTAACTGTGCTTCACGCGGGAGGTAAGTTCGGACAAGGTGGTTATAAGACGAGTGGAGGACTTCACGGTGTCGGAGCATCTGTCGTGAACGCTTTGTCGGAATGGTTAACCGTTACGATCTACCGAGACGGGAAACAGTTTACACAACGTTTTGAACACGGTGGGAAGCCGGTCACTACATTAGAAGAAGTCGGAACGACGAAGCAGACCGGAACGTGCATTCATTTCAAACCAGATGCGTCGATCTTTTCAACGACGACGTATAACCGAGAGACGATTCGTGAACGATTGCGCGAATCTGCTTTTTTATTAAAAGGTGTCGCTTTCCGTTTGATCGATGAACGTGAAGCGGAAAAAGTTGAAGAGACGTTTCAATATGATGAAGGAATCGTCGCTTTCGTCCATTATTTAAACGAGGAAAAAGATACATTGCATGAAGTCGCTTATTTAGAAGGGACGCAAGAAGACATCGAAGTTGAATTTGCGTTTCAGTTTAATGACGGCTATTCCGAAACCGTACTCTCTTTCGTCAACAACGTGCGAACGAGCGACGGGGGAACACATGAAACAGGTACGCGTACGGCGATGACGCGCGTCATTAACGAATACGCTCGAAAAACAGGATTACTGAAAGAAAAAGATAAAAATTTAGATGGCGCGGATATTCGAGAAGGATTAACTGCGATTATTTCCGTGCGCATTCCTGAAGAAATTTTACAGTTTGAAGGGCAAACGAAAGGGAAGCTCGGAACGAGTGAAGCCAGCACAGCGACAGACGCGGTCGTAAGCCAACAGCTGAACTATTATTTAGAAGAAAATGCGGAATTTAGTGCGGAACTCGTCCGTAAAGCGATCCGCGCCCAACAAGTGCGTATGGCAGCCCGAAAAGCGCGAGAAGATGCGCGCAACGGGAAAAAGCGCAAACGTTCGGACACTTTGCTATCAGGGAAATTAACCCCTGCGCAGTCTCGCAATGCGAAAAATAACGAACTGTACTTAGTCGAAGGGGACTCAGCGGGAGGCTCTGCAAAACAAGGACGCGACCGAACATTCCAAGCGATTTTGCCACTGCGAGGAAAAGTGTTAAATACTGAAAAAGCAAAACTTGAAGACATTATGAAAAACGAAGAAATTAACACGATCATCCATGCGATTGGTGCTGGTGTCGGGTCTGATTTCAATGTGGAAGATTCCAATTATGACAAAGTGATCATTATGACGGATGCGGATACGGACGGGGCGCACATTCAAGTGCTGTTACTGACGTTCTTCTTCCGCTACATGCGCCCACTCGTAGAAGCAGGGAAAGTGTATATCGCGATGCCGCCCCTTTACAAAGTGTACCGAGGAGCGGGTAAGAAAGAAGTGTTGCGTTACGCTTGGACGGAAGAAGACCTGCAAGAAGCGATTCAAGAAATCGGCAAGACGTATAAATTGCAGCGCTACAAAGGACTCGGGGAGATGAACCCAGAACAGTTATGGGAAACGACGATGAATCCTGAAACGCGCACATTAATTCGCGTCACGATTGAAAATAGCGGACAATCAGAAAAACAAGTGTCGACATTAATGGGCGATAAAGTAGAACCGCGCCGAAACTGGATTGAGAAAAACGTCGACTTCAGTATGACGGAAGAAACGAATATGTTAGAAAATGAACTCATTCATGTGGAAGGTGAGGAAGTATGAGTCAACAAGAGCACATTCAAGACTTAACATTGGAAGAAATTATCGGGGATCGCTTCGGTCGATATAGTAAGTACATCATTCAAG
>JASLHQ010000011.1 GCA_030152265.1 Savagea sp. | reverse complement strand
TATGTTCCGCTTTTTCATTCGCCTGACAAATTTGAGCGAGCTGCAATGAATCACCTGTCGCATCCGCAAATTCAACCACTTCGTCTTTTTGATAGTGATGTCCTGGAATGAACAATTTCTCTCCAAATTGTTCTTTTATTTCACGAATTCGTGTTTTCATCTCATCTTCCGATAAGTTTCGATAGCGCTCTGGCAAAAAGCTCTGTTCTTGTTCCATTAATTCATTTAATAAAGTCATGATGTCTCCTCCATCGTTTTCATTTTCACGACCGCACTCATATCAAATACTTGAACGGAATGCGTCAATGCACCGACTGAAATGTAATCAACACCTGTTTCACTATAAGCACGAATCGTCTCTTCCGTAATCATGCCACTCGCTTCTGTCGCAATCGACTTCGGTACTTTCGGTAGCCATTTGGCAATTTGTTCAGGCGTACAATTGTCGAACATGATGATATTTGGCTCCGCTTGAACCGCTTCGTCTAATTGCGCTTCTGTTTCGATTTCAACTTCGATTGGGACCGTATGACCGACGTAGTCGCGCGCTTTATTCACCGCTTCTGTAATCGAGCCACTAAAGGCGATATGGTTATCTTTCAACATAATGGCATCATACAAACCGAAGCGATGATTGTGTCCGCCACCTACTTTCACCGCATATTTATCAAACATGCGAAGTCCTGGTACTGTTTTGCGTGTATCCGTTAAACGAGTATTCGTCTCTCCCATCAATTGAACGAGATGATTCGTCTTCGTCGCAATCGCGCTCATCCGTTGAATGAGGTTTAAGACGAGTCGCTCACAAGTTAAAAGTGTTCGAATCGGCCCTTGAATAGTCGCTACCGTTTCACCAGCCGTTATTTTCTCTCCATCGTTACGACAGTATTCAATCGACACACTCGTTCCTTCTATTTTAAATCCTTCTTCAATCACCATCTTTCCACAAAAGATGCCTGTATCTTTTGCGATGAGTGTCAGCTCACCTGTCATCTCTTCTGGAAAAATCGATTCCACTGAGAGATCTCCCGTCCCGACATCTTCCTTATAAAAAGAGACGAGTTGCTCTCGCATTTGCACTTTATTCATTTTACACCTCACCTTACTGTCTTGACATCTATCTTTACATAAAACGAAAATTATGACAAGATATTTTTACTGAGTTTTCATAAAGGAGAATGATTATGATCTATTTTGACCATAGTGCGACGACACCGATGGATGAACGTGCTCTCGACGTATTGAAAGAAGCGAACGTGAAAATGTACGGAAATTCAAACAGTTTACACGATGTTGGAGGGCTTGCGGCGCAATTAATTGAAAATAGTCGCAGAAGGATTGCTCGATTGCTTAACGTGCCGAATCATCGCATATTTTTCACGAATAGCGGGACGGAAAGCAATGTGCTCGCCATCGTTCAAATTGCACTCGCCTCTTGTAAAAAGGAAATCATCATTAGCAAAGGAGAACACGCTTCTTGCGACAGTGCCGTAGACTATTTAGCACGTCACGGATACACGATTCATTCTGTCCCTTTTCGAACAGATGGAATAATCGATATGGACATCTTAGAAAAAAAGATGAATGAAAATATTGGGATGATTATCGTTCAACATGTGAATCCAGAACTCGGAACGATTCAGCCGATTGAACAAATCGCAAAAATTGCAAAAAAATACGGCGCGTTGCTTCATTGCGATCTCGTCCAGTCATTCGGAAAAATCGACGTTTCACCCGTCATTCCTTATATCGACTCCGCTTCGGTTTCCAGTCATAAAGTCGGCGGACCGATCGGTGTAGGTGCCGTATATGTTCGAGAACATGTTCGATTCGAACCGCTATTTCATGGTTTTCCTGTAGAAGGAGGATTTCGAGGGGGGACGCTAGACGCGCCAAGTATTGCAAGTTTCGCAACAGCAGCGACTTTTGCGATTGAAGAAAGAGAAGATTTTGAAAAACAGGCGAATGCGCTTCATAAACAACTCATCGACCAACTGAAACGAACGATTCCAGCCCACCATTTAACAATTTACGGTGAAAACACAATTCCTCACATTATCGGGCTCGGCATTTATCCGATTGAAGGACAGTTGCTCATGTTACGATTGAACGAGAAAGGATTTGCGATTTCGACGGGTAGCGCTTGCCAAGTCGGCATGCAAGTCGCTTCGAAAGCGATGTATGCCCTCGAAGCCTCTCCCGACCGTGCGAAAGAATTCGTGCGGATTTCGTTCGGTAAATCGACGACAGTAGAAGACGTAAAAGCTTTAGCAGAAGCGATGCACTCTATTTATACAGAACATATAACTATGGTAAAATAAACATCGACATGACGAAGGAGGCTTCAATATGACCGAAGAAAAATTACTCGGGAATGAACGGCGCGAACAACTACTCCAATGGCTCAAACAATCCGACTCACCACTTACAGGAAGCGAGCTCGGTGAACGAGCAAATGTGAGTAGACAAGTAATTGTCGGCGACATTACGTTGCTGAAAGCACAAGGTATTCCGATTTTAGCGACGAGTCGCGGTTACTTATACGCCCAACCGGCGAATGAATCGAACATGATTGAAAAAACGATCGTCTGCTCCCATCGCTCCGATCAAACAGAAGAAGAACTCAACATTCTCGTCGACCACGGAATATTAGTGAAAGACGTCGCTGTTGAGCATCCGATTTATGGGGACTTGCGCGCTTCGATTATGGTATCGAATCGTTTGGAAGTGCAACAGTTTATCGAACGGGTTAAAAAATATAAAGCAGCTTACTTATCAACATTAAGTGAAGACGGTATTCATATTCATACGATCGCTTCAAAAGATGCTGAAATGATTGAACGAGCGGAACAAAAATTGCGTGAAGCGGGGATTTTAGTTGAGTGAAGCGTTGACGAAAATTTAATAGTCCTGTATAGTGAAATCACATTATGAATAATGGAATCACTAAGGAGGAATTCGTCATGCGTGAAGGTACTGTAAAATGGTTCAGCAACGAAAAAGGGTACGGATTTATCGAAACTTCAGATGGTGAAGATGTATTCGTACATTATACGGGTATTGCAGCGGAAGGCTTCAAAACATTGGAAGAAGGTCAGTCTGTTTCCTTTGAAGTTGAGGAAGGGAACCGGGGCCCTCAAGCAACGAATGTCTCTGTGAACGGATAAAATAAAAGGATGACCTCACTCATAGCAGTGTGTCATCCTTTTTTATGTTGTTGCATAAATGCTTCTCCTATTTTTTGAATGGTCAGCCCGATTGAACATTCCGTAATACAGAACCGGTGCGCATTCGTTTTACTTCTTTCTTTCGTCAACGTTTGCTTGACGAGACAACCTTCACAATACGTATCTGTTAATTCATCAATTTCTCGAATGTATTGTTTCCGTTCCATCATTCATCATCTCCTTTCGAAATGAGGTTTATCGTATGTTAGAACTTTTTATTGACGGAGCGAGCGCTGGAAATCCTGGCCCGAGCGGTGTCGGCGTGTTCATTCGTGGAGAAGGTCATCTCATCCATATTGCCGAACCAATCGAACCGACAGATAATCATCTTGCAGAATTTATCGCTTTGCGCATCGCCTTACATGAAGCGATACAATTAAAAACGACATTTGTGCGGGTCTATTCTGACTCACAAGTCGTCGTCGATAGTTTTCAACGAGGAAAAACGAAAAATAAACGTTTCCGTCCTATTTTACACGAAATTTTGACGCTTGCCGATCAATTCGATTATTGTTTCGTCGACTGGATTCCAGAAAAGCAAAATAAAGCTGCCGACCAACTCGCAAGACGTGCCATTCATTTAACCGAACGTCACGTGCGAAAACAGTAGCGATTCATGAAGCTTTCACATACAATTGCTACTGTAAAACAAAAGGAGGTTTCATACTGAATGAAACGATTATTCACCGCATTACTTTTCATTTTACTTCTCGTTTTAGCCGCATGCGGAAGCGACGATGGAGCAAAAACGAAAAATAGTGAAGCTGCTAAAATTATTGAAACGACAAAAAAGGCACATGCCAAACTCGATTCGATTCACGTTACATACGATGAAGGAAATGACGATTTCCGTCACGAATCTTTCCGTGAAATGGATATGAAAAATAACCTCATCCGTGTCGATACGCAATTAAATGGCATGATTTACTATGCCGATGCAGAGCATGATTATTTTGAAGGTCCTGAAATTCCTGAAGAACAACGAGAACGTGAACATACTTTCGCTGCACTCGTATTAGAAGAGTTCGAGAAAATTTCAGAAAATCCATTCCACGTCTTTGAACGAATGATTGACGACCTCGAGAATCTTATGACAGTCGAAGAAAAAGACGGAATGTACATTTTAACATATGCGCCAACAGAAGAGGAATTTACGACGCAATTTCAAGAATTCGCGAAACGTAGTATTCAAGCGAACGATCTCATCATCGAAATTCCTGAATATGACGAATATCGAATTCAAATTATGATCGACAAAGAAACAAACTTAGTCCAAGGAACAGAGCTTGTCGAATACTATACGTACTCGGTAGAAGGACAAGAATTCCCACAACAGCGTAAAACATTTACGAAAGATTATCGCTACAATGAAGCACTCGACATTACGATTCCAAAATCGGCTGTAGTAATTGAATAAACACTAAAAGCGCATGAGAATCACCTCATGCGCTTTTTTATGCTTTCATAAACAAAACATGTCCTGCTTCTTCATCGTATAACACCCATTCTTGGTTATCGACGACCGAACCGACATTAATCAAATGTTCGCCCGTCGACACGTCATACGGATGCCCAAATTGCACCGGTTGGCGATTGAATAAAGATGTATGGCTATGCCCATAAAACGTTAAGCGAGCTTGCATCGTGTAGTTTTGCAATGCCCAAGGTGTACCGCCCCACTCCCATTGATGTCCGTGAATGATCGCTGCATCTGGAGACAGTGGATACACTTCGGGTAAACGTCGCATCCATTTTGGCCATTCGTCTTCCCCTTCTCCTACGAGCAAAATACGCTCTTCTTGATTGCCATAAACGGTCGGGAATGTTAAAAGCTGTTCAAACTCTCGTTTCGTTTTATACACCTGTTCATACGGTAAAGGCTTCGGAAGCGGAAGTTTCTTTTTGCTGATCGTACATTCAAAAATATCTCCCGTTCCGACGACTTCTGCTTGTGGATCTACTTTCCGCACATGTTGCAATACCGCTTTTAAATCTTTTTTCGAAGAATGGATATCTCCAATAATCGCAAACTTACTCACGTTCAGACCACTCTCCTGTCGCAATCGGGCGGTCGCCACGAATCCAACAACTAAAGCTTCCTGCATACAAGCGAACATTCGTGAAACCGTAATGCGTCAACATCGCAAAAAGTGGTGCTGCTGAAACGCCGCTGCCACAATAAACGATAATCGGTTCTTCTTTCGAAACGAGCTTCAAAAATTCCTCTTCCTGTTCGAGTGAAAATTGCCCTGCTTCATGATCGATGAGACGTTCCCAATCGAAAGATAACGCTGAAGGAATACGCCCCTTTACAGGATCAATCGGCTCGCGCTCTCCTAAATAGCGGTCATACGCTCGCGCGTCGATTAACGTTGCTTGTTCTTCTTTTGCTACGACGCGCTCCACATCTTCCGTCATCGCTAAAATCGACTCATCAAATGAAGGGACAACATGAGAAGGCGTAACGACGACTCCTTCACTCGTCGTCTCGTACCCGAGTTCTTTCAATTGCTCGAACGATTCACGGGCGATGACGACGTTTTGAAAGCCACCGTAACGGAGTGACCAGTAAGCCCGGCTCGCGCCTCCTGAAATCGCATCATCATAAATGACAATCTCGTCGTCTAATTCGAGACCACTTTCACGATATAAAGTCGTGAACGCTTCTTTTGACGGTAAAGGGTGACGCCCGAGGTCACTCGTCATATTTGACAAATGACGCTCGACGTCCCAATAAATCGATCCTGCAATATGTTCTTCGTCGTAACGACGCTTTCCTTCTTCAACGTCCATTAAATAAAAACGAGCGTCGATCCATTTCGCATTCGGATTTGGCTTGGATTGAAATACGATCATTTCATCACCTCTTCTAATTGTTCGTACACGTCTTTCCACTCTTCAATTTGGTCTTCATGTTCTAACAATTCGAACTGCGCTTTCACCTGACGCATCGCTTCATCGTGTAAATGTGCATACAATTGACGCGCTTCTTTCGCGAGTAACGCAAATGCCCAATCGTACAACACGTCATTTTCTTTTTGCATATACGTTTCCGCATCCGCTTCAAGTAACTCCTGCAATGCTTGCCCTAACGTATCGCGCCCTCCTTTTTCAAAGAACGCTGATTCATTTTTATAATGACGGTTCACTTGCTCATACGGCGCGATGCTTTGGAATTGTTCGTCGAAATGAAGCATGTCGTAGTCTTCCATCTCGTACGGACGCACTTTTAAAGCGTGATCCATTTCTAACAGCTGTTCCGTCTCACTGCGTTGACGTTCCTTCACGATGCGCTCCACATACTTCCCGACACGTAAATTCGTCACGCGCAATTCTTGAACGAAATCGAAACGAATCATTTCCGTCATTTGCGTCAATGCCATTTTTAACGCTTCTTGCTTCGAATGCTTCGCAAAAATAATCGGGTTGTACGCTTCTCTTAAAAAGCTTGGGAAACGTAAAAAGACACGCTGTTTCACGTAATACAACAATTCTTTCACTTCGTTCGTTAAAGCAGGGACATACACTTCTTCAAACGATTGTTCAAAGCGATTTTCAAGCGCTTCTTCTAATTCTCGCAATTCGATTAAACGTTCCCCTTTACGGGCGATATTTGCTTCGGCACGTTCAATTTGCTCGCGCACGAGAGCAACGACGTTTTCGCTATCCGTTTGTAACGCTTCGGCAGCCATCCCTTTTAAATCATTTTGTAAAAATGAATAAAACTGTCCTTCAATCATCGCCATATTCGGGTCTTCTTCGCCACGCTCTTTCGCTTGTAACGCTTCTAAACTCGAAACGCCGTATACGCGTGGATGGCGAATTCCTAATTTCGTTAATTCATTACGTACGTAAGACTTTACTTGCTCTGCTTCTTCCTCATTGCTCGCTAAGTCGATCGCGTTGACGATGAAGAACATTTTATCCATTTCAAACGCATCTTTCACACGGCCGAGCTGAATGAGGAATTCGCGGTCTGCGCGCGCGAAAGCATGGTTGTAATACGTCACGAATAAAATCGCATCCGCATTTCGAATATATTCGAAAGCAACGTCTGTGTGACGCGCGTTAATCGAATCCGCTCCTGGCGTATCGACGAGTGTTACCCCTTGACGTGTTAACGGACTATCGAAATAAAAATCGATCGAATCGACGAAACAACTGCGATGTTCTTCCGCCACGAATTTAGAAAACTCATCTTTATCGACGTACAACACTTCACCGAGTGACGCATGATACGTCGGATATCCTTTTTGATACGCGCGAATGAACGATTTATGCAAGTGGAGGCGCTCGTCTTCAATCGGTTTCGCTAACGCTTCATCTGCTTTTTCGTACGCTTCTTCTAAAGAAGTGACGCGCATACCGATCATTTCGTAAGAACGACCGACATCTTCTAACATAATGTCGTGTGTCTTTACATGTACGTCCGCATGCTCATGTTGTTTTTCTTCTGTCGTTGGACGAATTCGGTTAATCGCCGCTGTCGTCGGGTTTGGCGATACAGGTAATGCTTTATTTCCGATCAACGCGTTGGAGAACGATGACTTTCCAGCACTGAAAGCTCCGAATAAAGCGACCGTAAATTCGTGGTTGCGAATGCGATTCGCTTTTGATTTTAAATACGTTTCCCATTCAGCGAGCTGTTCGATCGCCCCGATGCGCTCAGCAATTTGCGATGCGATATCGACAACTTGATCTGCATCAATCGTTGATGTTTGTTCTGACTCTACAATTGTTTCTTCTTCGACTTCCTCTTCCACTCGTTCATCAAACTCATCAATTTCAACGTATTCAATCGGTTTACTCCAAGCGCGTAAACGTCGTTCGACCGCGTTCGAAGCTGCTAAATCATCACGTTCTAAAATTTGATCGATCGATTGTAATGCTTGTGTATATTCATCGTACTGAGCGACCGCTGTCACTTTTTCACCGAGTGTTGCGATGCGGTTATCGAGCGTTGCTGTCGCTTCCGTTCCGACAGACTCGGCTTTTTTCGCCATCTCTTGCTTCCAAGTATCTGTTTTTTGGCGCAATAATACTTCGATGCGGTTACGTACTTGTTTCGTATAGTTTAAAACCGTATCTCCTGTAATGACATCTGGCGCGTGCAACACTTCATCGATTTCATCGAAAGAAATATCGAGCGGCATACTGTCAATTTTACGCGTTTCTTCGTCCGTTAATAAATTCGCTTTATTCAATGTGCGCTTCATCAATGTGCGCAAATGCATAATGATTTGCGTATCGATTAGTTGAGATAAAGAAGCAGACAACGCATCACGACGACGTAAGCGCTCTTCTTCTGTCTTTTTCTTCGCAAATAATAAGCCGACTTTAAAGTTCGGGTTTTTACTTTCTAAATAATCTTTCAGCTGTTCACGCATTTCAAACGGTGTAATTGCAGCACTTTCCACTAATTCACTACGCGCTGCTTCAAACTCTCTTTGGAAAGCGTCACTCGATAGTAAAGAGCGCTCATGACGAAGACGAGCATACTGTTCTTCTAGCTCCTCACGCATTCCCCATTCTTCCTCTTCCACGATCGTCGTTTCTTCTTTCAATTTCTCGGCAGAACGTTGTAAAAATTCGACATGTTCATCGTGTAACTTCTTTAAAATCATTTCACTATTTGTAATGAACTGTGCTTCTGCATCGTTCATCGCTTCATCAACGATTGCCTTCACCTTCGTAAAGTCGTTGTACGGCAAATCAAACGCGCGCAATGACGTGAAGAAAATCCCTTTCGGATGAACGCCCCACGTTGCGAATGATTCTTCTACTGATTTTTTAAAATCATCAAATGACAATTCTTCATCGCGATGTTTATCTACTTGGTTAACGATTAAATAAACGTTCGGATTGTACGCCATTAATTCTTTCGTAAATGTGAAGTTCAACTCCGATTGAACGTGGTTATAATCCATCGTATAAAAGACGATGTCCGATAAATGAAGTGCAGATTCCGTCGATAATGCGTGCGCATCATCTGTCGAGTCAACCCCTGGCGTATCCATGACGGTCACACCTTTCGGAATGTTCGATTCGACATGCCCAATATCGATGCGTGCCACTTCTTCCCCATTTTTTCCGAACGCTTTAATCGCTCCTGTAAAATCATGGCCTTTATATTTAATTGCTCGACCGTCTGTTTGATGCAAAATGACATAGTTTTCATCTGATTTTTGAACGTTGACGATGTTGGCACTCGTCGGAATCGGACTCGACGGTAGTAAGTCGTCTCCTGTTAAAGCATTAATCATCGATGACTTTCCTGCAGAGAAGTGCCCCGCAAAGCCAATCGTAAATTGACGACTTTGTAATTTTTTGATAAATAGTTGTAATTTATCGACACGCTCTTGATCGCCGTTTTTCTCAAAAAGCGTGTCGTACATAGCAGTTGTACGCATTAATGAAGATATTTGTTCCAATGATTTCGACCCCTTCTTAAATGATTCTCGCTATATCATACCATTTTTACTTTTCAAGGAACATAGACGAGAAACTTTTCGCTTTAATATTACTTTCTTCATGGTATAATATATCTATTAAAGATGAAAGTAGGAAGATACATTGTCACAAGCTAAAACAATACAACTCATTTTAAATCATATGATGCGTTCTTTAAAAGAAGTGATTCCATTTAGCATTGAAATTTCTGCACCGACAGTGACTCCAGAGCCTTATATTCAAAAAGAAATTAGTGTACTCATTGGACTTGTCGGAGATACGAAAGGTCGAATTTTAATTGATACATCACTAAATACGATGAAAGAAGTAGGAAAAGAAATGTTTAAAATGGACATTTCAGATGAATTTGTTGAATCTTTAAGTGGTGAAATTGGTAATATGCTCGCTGGAAATTTAAGCGTCGGACTCGAAAGTGATAAAGTGATGACGGATATTACGACTCCAACTGTTATGACAGGTTCTGCGAAATTCCACGGTTTCGGAAAAGCAATCACACTGCCTGTATTATTGAACGGTGAGGAAAAAATAAAAGTATTAATTATGTTAGATGACGAATAAGAAACGAGACGAGGAAATGAAAGAGCGTATAAAGGAATGGATTTAATACGTGATTAAAGTTGACGAAGTACCGCGAAACGGATCATTTCCTTATTACTACACTCATCTATATGTTCCGAATATTAAAGCAAGCTTACTTCTTTTTTGCTTTTTATTGTGCTGATGCAACTACTTTCACTATGTACATTACTAGCGTAAAGTGAAACTTTGTACGATACTCTACTTCACTTTCATATTTTCTGTTCACCGATTCATTTATTAAAATGAAAGCATCGTATCAAGTACTCTTTTTTTATTAGATAAATAACTGTATATACTTTACAATTCATTGAATAACATACAATTAAAAAAAGTCCCTTCTATTTTTAATGTAGAAGGGACTTTTAAAATTATTGTTCACCGCTTAATTTGACTAAAATTTTCGCTTGTGATTTATCTGAAATTAAAACGTCGAATCCTTTTTCAACGATGTCGTCTAATTCAATTTCGTCGGTAATAATACCATCCGTGTTCAACTGACCTGTGCTCATTAAGTCAATCGTTTGTTGGAATGAAGATGGTGTGTACGCAATACTTGATGTAATTTTAACACCTGTATTAATTAACTGAAGTGGGTTCCACGGAATTGGGTTCGCAAAGATTGAGACGATAACCATCGTTCCACGTGGACGTGTTGAATCAATCGCTTGTTCAAATGTCGCTTTCACACCTGCTACTTCAAATGAAACGTCTACACCGTAAGGTACGATTTCTTTAATCGCTTCTACTGGGTTCACTTCGCCTGAATTGACAACATGTGTCGCACCCATTTGTTTTGCTTTCGCTAAACGTTCTTCTGATAAGTCGAGCACGATAATTTTACTCGCGCCTGCTGCTTTTGCTGCTGCCGCTGTTAATAAGCCAATTGGACCTGCTCCGAATACGGCAACCGTATCTCCAAAGCGTAAATTAGATTCTTTCACTGCTTGTACGCCGACTGCTGCCGGTTCAACGAGCGCACCGTGTTGCAACGTTAATGGCTCTGGTAAAACGTATATATTTGATTCTGGAGCGTTTGCAAATGTCGCAAATCCACCGTCACCGTGAAGTCCGATAAAGTTAAATCCGTCGTACGTATCGTATTCTTCTGGTTTGTTTCCATATGTTAATGTTGGGTTGACCGCTACACGATCTCCGACTTTCACTGTTGTTACTTCGCTTCCTACTGCTTCAACAATTCCTGCGAACTCGTGACCCATAATGAGTGGCGCAATTTCACCTGTAAGTGGTGCTTTTTCGTCTACTGGAACGAAAACTGGTCCTTCTGCATACTCATGTAAGTCACTTCCGCAAATTCCTGCCCAAGCGACACGTACCGTCACTTCGTTTGGTTGAAGCTCCTTTAACTCTCTTTCTTCTACACGAATATCTTTCTGGCCATACCAAACTGCTGCTTTCATTTAACATCCGCCTCCAAATAATTCATTATCTGTTACACTCATAATATAACATATTTTTTAGGTGAATCCAATGAAATTACGAGTAAATACACCTATTTGACACAATTAATGATAGG
>JASLHQ010000204.1 GCA_030152265.1 Savagea sp. | reverse complement strand
GAGCAATATGCACAAGTGAAAGGAGCTTCTAAATGAGTAAAATTACAATTAACGACGTAACGTTACGTGACGGAATGCATGCGATTTCGCACCAATATTCAAAAGAGCAAATCGCGGAACTAACGAAAGTTCTTGACGAATCAGGAGTAGATATCATCGAAGCGACACATGGTGACGGTCTTGGAGGAAGTTCATTACAATACGGATTTTCAAAAGAAAGTGAAGAAACAATTATCCGTACAGCGGTCGAAAATAGTAAGCATGCAAAAGTGGGTGTGTTATTAATTCCAGGAATCGGGATTATTGACGATTTAAAACGCGCTCATGACTTAGGAGCATCTGTCGTACGTGTCGCAACGCATTGTACGGAAGCGGACGTTTCGATGCAACATATTCAAGCAGGAGTTAAACTCGGCATGGACACAGTCGGATTTTTAATGATGTCACACCGTACGACGCCTGAAAATTTAGTCGAAGAAGCGAAAAAAATGGAGTCTTACGGAGCAAAAACGATTTACGTCGTGGACTCTGCAGGTGCTTTAACGATGGATGATGCACGTGCACGCGTTTCAATGTTCAAAGAAAAGCTTTCACCTGAAACTGAAATCGGCTTCCATGCGCATAACAACTTATCACTCGGAATCGCAAACTCGATTGTTGCGATTGAAGAAGGTGCGACACGTATCGATGCAAGTTTAGCAGGAATGGGCGCAGGAGCAGGGAATGCTGCATTAGAGCAACTCATCGCGGTAATGAATCGTCTCGAACTCGATCACAATGTCGACTTGTATAAAGTGATGGATGCGGCGGACTACTTAATGAAACCGATGATGAAGCGTCCGGTTCAAATTGATCGTTTAAGCTTAATGCTTGGATATTCTGGTGTTTACTCAAGCTTCTTATTGTTCGCAGAACGTGCGGGACAAGAGTATGGCGTCGACGCACGAGATATTTTAATGCGTATCGCCGAAATGGGAGCAATCGGTGGACAAGAAGACTGGATTATTGGAGTAGCACAACAATTAGCAGCAGAAGCAAAATAATGTGAAATCATAGGGGGATTGCACAATGAAAAAATTATTAAAGTTTAGCTTATTAGCAGTATTAATGGTCATTTTGGCCGCTTGTGGTGGAGATAAGGAAGAAGGCGCGACAGAAGGCGAAACAAAAGATAAATATGTAATTAAAGCAGGACATGCAGCATCGGAAGACCACTTCGCACAAGGGTCTTTTGAAAAATTTAAAGAAGTCGTCGAAGCGAAATCAGATGGTCGCATCGAAGTTCAAATTTTCCCGAATGGTCAAGTTGGGGGAGAGCGCGAAATGATTGAAGCGATCCAACTTGGAAACTTAACGATGGCCGCTCCTTCAAGTGCTCCTCTTACAGCTTTTAGCCCAGGGATGTACTTATGGGATCTCCCATTCTTGTTCTCAGACCATGAAGAAGCACATCGTGTGCTAGACGGTGAAATTGGAGAAGAAGTGTTAACACAATTAGAAGAAGTCGGCATTAAAGGGTTAGGATATTGGGAAAACGGATTCCGTCATTTAATGAATAGTAAACGACCAGTTGAAAAAATGAGCGATATGAAAGGCTTAAAAATGCGTACGCTTGAAAGTCCACAGCAAATTAAAGCTTGGAATGCGACAGGTGCGAACTCGACATCTATCGCCTTCACAGAACTTTATTCCGCTTTACAACAAGGGACAGTAGACGCAGCAGAGTCACCGCTCGCATTAATGTATGCACAAAAATTCCAAGAAGTTCAAAATCATTTAACATTAACAGGTCATATGTATTCTCCATGGCCAGTCATCATGAGCAAAAAATTCTATGAAGAATTGCCAGAAGATTTACAAAAAGTAGTTGATGAAGCGGTACTCGAAGCGCGTGATCATAACCGAAAGCTTTCTGCAGAAGATGAAGCAGCATCATTACAATTGCTTCAAGACGCAGGAATGGAAGTTGTAGAACTAGATGAATCAGCGAAAGAAGAATTCCGTGAAACGATGAAAGTCGTTTATCCAGATATCGAGGAATTAGTAGGTGTTGAACTATTCGAGCGTTTAATCAAGGAAGTGGAATAGTTTTACCGTAGTCATGAATGAGAATAGGTTTATGCACATCGCGTTAAAGCGATGTGCATCTCCGTGTTCTCCATTGATATAGGAGGTTTATCTCATGAAAAAAATACTTTCTATCCTCGATTTTTTTGAAAAAGTAATAATTACTTTATTTATGTCGATTATGGTCGTCTTAATTTTTATGCAAGTATTTACACGTTTCGTGTTAAATGATGCGGCAACATGGACGGAAGAAGCTTCTCGTTACTTATTTATTTGGTTGATCTTTTTATCGATCGGTGTAGCGTTCGTTGAAAAGAAACATATTAGCATTGATATCGTGATGGACCGCTTGCCGAAAGTAGCGCAAGTCGTCTTACAACAAATCGTGTACATTATGTTAATCGGTTTATCGATTTTCTTCCTTATGCAAGGAATTGAACTCGTTGACAATATGATGACGTTCAATCAAAAGTCTTCTATTTTACAAGTGCCGATGTGGGCGGTATATGCTTCTTTACCTGTCGGATTTTTGTTTGCTGTTTTGCGTTTAATTCAAGCTTCGATTCGTTTATATGTGACGGATGAAGAGGAGAAAGAAGGGAGCGAGACGTTATGAGTACAGGAATTGTATTGTTCGGCTCTTTAATTATTTTATTACTATTGTCTGTACCTGTCGGGTTCGCTCTTCTTTTAGCAAGTTTAGCGACGATCGTTTTGACAGATATCGCATTACCTTTTAGTTTAATGACGCAAGTGCTCATTACAGCGAATGATTCCTTTCCTTTAATGGCGATTCCTTTCTTCATATTAGCTGGTGTGCTTATGGGAAAAGGGGGCGTCTCCGAACGTTTATTAGATATTGCGAGTTCGTTCGTCGGGCATTATCGTGGAGGATTCGCGGTCGCTACCGTCTTAACGGCGATGTTTTTCTCAGCGATTTCAGGATCAGGTCCAGCGACGGTCGCAGCGATTGGAACGATTATGATTCCAGCGATGACGAAGCGAGGATATAATAAATCATTCGCTACAGCGCTCGTCGCAGCAGCGGGTACGATCGGAATCGTCATTCCGCCTAGCATTCCGCTCGTCATTTACGGCGTTTCAGCAAGCTCTTCAATCGGTGACCTTTTCGTGGCAGGAATTATTCCGGGTATTTTGATGGGTCTCGCTTTAATTATTTGGTCGGTCGTTCATGCGAGACGTGAAAATTACGCTGTCGAAAAGAAAGCGACGTGGAAAGAAAGACTGCATGCACTCAATCGTGGGAAAGGTGCATTGTTCATGCCCGTCGTCATTTTAGGTGGGATTTACGGAAGTATTTTCACACCGACAGAAGCAGCGGTCATTGCCGTCGTGTACGGGTTAATTTTAAGCTTATTCGTCTATCGCGAAATGTCGATAAAAGAAACGATTCGCGTCATTTATGATTCATCGATTACGACAGGAACGATTATGTTAATCGTCGCAGCGGCAGCTGTATTTGGACGCATTTTAGCGCTCGAACAAATTCCGAACGCTGTTGCCCAATCAATTACAGACATTACGACGAATCCGTTACTGTTTTTACTTATCGTGAACGTTTTGTTAATCATTATCGGAACATTTATGGAAACGATCGCGGCTGTTATTATTTTAACGCCGATATTATTACCGCTCACTGTGGAGATGGGCATCGATCCCGTTCATTTCGGAATCATTATGATCGTTAACTTAAGCTTAGGATTTATTACACCGCCACTCGGTCTTAACTTATTTGTGGCGTCGAGCATTTCAGAATTGAAAATCGAAACATTGAGTAAAGCGATTATTCCAGCCTTTTTAGTGCTCGTGTTAACGTTACTACTCATCACATATATTCCAGCGTTGTCACTTATTTTACTTTAGGAGGAATGTTTTTTGTTTAAGGTCACTTTAGTCGATCATGAATGGGAAGATACACAATTAGAAGAGCGCATGTTTGAAGAAGCAGGACTCGAACTTCAAATTTTGCAAAGTCGTGAAAAAGAACGCATTATCGAAGCGGCAAAAACGAGCGATGCATTGCTTATTTTATATGCGGATATCGACGAAGATATTTTAAAGGAAGCGCAAGCAGCAGGGCGTTTGCAAATTGTTTCTCGCTACGGTATCGGCATCAATATGGTAGATGTAGCAGCTGCCAAAGCGTGTGGGATTGATGTCGCGAATGTGAATGACTACTGTATCGATGAAGTGAGTGATCATTCGCTCGCCTTTATTTTAGCAGCAGCACGTCGTATTATTCCTTATTATAACGACACGCGTGCAGGCCATTGGGATTTTAAAGTAGCGGATTTACCGATTCGCAGTTCGAAGGCGACAGTCGGTTTGCTCGGATTTGGAAAAATCCCGCGTCGCCTCGCTGAAAAATTAAATGCGATCGGTTATAATGTGATGGCTTACGATCCATTTGTAAGCGAAGAAGATATGCGCGCTGTCGATGTCGAAAAAGCGACGGTGGAGGAAATTATCGCAAAAAGTGATTTTATTTCGGTACACGTGCCATTAATTGAAGCGACGCACCATTTATTGAATCGCGAAGCTTTTCAAGCGATGAAGTCAAATGCTTACATTATTAACACAGCGCGCGGTCCAATCATCGATGAAGAAGCGATGATTGAAGCGTTGCAAAACGGAGAAATTGCGGGGGCTTATTTAGATGTGACGGAAACAGAACCACTCCCAGCAAATAGCCCGCTTCGCACATTGCCGAATGTCGTTTTATCTCCTCATGCGGCATGGTACTCAGAGGATGCTTTTTTCGA
>JASLHQ010000165.1 GCA_030152265.1 Savagea sp. | reverse complement strand
ACCGTATCGTTTAAGAAAAACAGAGCGAATTAAGACGAGAGATGAGAGAGAACAATTATTTAAAGTGACGGAAGAAGAAGACGATCGCGGAGAAAAAGATGAAAAGGTCTGGCGAAAAGTGATAGCGCGTTACGATTTCACATATGCTTTAGGGGAAGAAGTACATGAAGTTGCAGATGAGCTGTACGAGGCTCGATTAATTGAGAAGCCGATCTACTTACATCTCGTCTTCGAAGCGAAACAGAAGCGCACAGAGCGTTTAAATTGGATCGAATATTTCAAACAATTATCGACATCAGCGCAACTGGCGAATCGTTTATTACAAGCGGAACAAAGTCGAACGGTCGTGCAGTTATTACAGCGATTATCCGCATAAAAAATATCCAGCTCTATAAAAGGGCTGGATATTTTTTGTATTATTTTTCGATTGTGACGTTGCGTAAGTTGTAAAGTGCAGTTCCGTCAATTTCGAAACCTTTTACTTTATTGCTGATGCCGACTAAGTGCTGAGGGTGTTGGATGAAGACGACTGGAGCATCTTCACGGATGAGTTCTTGCGCTTTTTTGTAAGCAGCGAGACGAACTTCAGGGTCCGCATTGTCGCGACCTTCATCTAAGTACTTATCGACTTCTTCGTTTTTGTAGAATGAACGGTTTCCTGGATCTCCGAAGTATGAAGAGTGGAAGAGTGAATACAATCCGTAGTCCGCATCTCCTGTCGGGTTACTCCATCCGAGCATGAACATATCGTGCTCGCCGTTCGCTGTTTTTTCTAAATATGCACCGAATTCCATCTGTTCGATTTCAACATCGATGTTAATTTCTTTTAACGTTGATTGTAAAAGGACCGCAACTTCCACGTTTTGTGGGTCTGTGTACGTCCATAATGTCGTTTTGAAGCCGTCTTCAAGTCCAGCTTCTTTCATTAATGCTTTCGCTTTGTCGACATCTTTGTCGATCGCTGTTAAATCTTTATCGAAACCGAAAATGTCTGGTGATAAACCACCTGTTGCACGAACGCCGAAACCTTCGTACACACCGTCAATAATTTCTTGTTGGTCGAGCATATATGTGATCGCTTGACGTACTTTCACATTGTCGAATGGTTCTTTCTCTACGTTGAAGCCGAGGTACGTAATACGTGTCGACGTTTGTTCTAACACGCTTGCGTAATCACTTTCATTTAATGAAGCGACGTCTGTCGGTGGAATTGGAATACTAATGTCGATTCCGCCGTTTTGAAGTTCTGCTTCACGTGTTGCTGCTTCTGGGATGACGGCGAATTTTACAGAGTCAATTTTCGCTTTCTCTCCCCAGTATTCGTCATAACGCTCTAATTTTACATAGTCGCCTGTTTTCCACTTGCTAAATTTGAATGGACCTGTACCGACTGGGTTGTTTGAAACGACAGAACCTGCCATTTTGCCTTCTTTCATCGCGGCATAATCTTCTTCGATGCTTTTCGGGCTCACGATACCTGCTGCTCCGTGTGATAAGTTTGATAATAATGGAGCGAATGGTGCGTCTGTTTTCATTTCAACGACCATATCTTCAGGTGTTGTTACTTCTGTGATCATTTCGAATAAAAATGCTGCTGATGCTGCGACTTCAGGATCGCGCACGCGGTCTAAATTCGCTTTAATCGCTGCGGCATCTAATTTTTCACCGTCATGGAATGTAACTCCATCACGAATTGTAAAGCGCCACGTTAAGTCATCGACTTGTTCCCATTCCGTCGCAAGTCCACCTGTAATTTCAGATGTTTCCTCATCGCGGTATACGAGTGTTTCATAAATGCTCGCTTGCGCTGCTGCTGAAGGGACGTCGTTTGAACCGGCTGGGTCTAACGTGTTGACGTCGAGTAAGTTCCCGATGACGAGCTCTCCACCTTCTGCGCTTTCTTCTGAATCTTGTCCTTCTTCTTTCGGCTTTTCTTCATTATCCGATCCGCCACTACATGCTGCGAGTACGAGCATAAGTGCACCGAACATAACGCCAAGCCACCACTGTTTCTTCATGTAATTCCCCCTAAACAATAATATTTTAAAATCATAACATACAAATGTCTGAAATTCTACAACAATATGAATGTTCAGTAAATTTAAGTTTTCGTAGAATTTAAAAAGATTAGAATGAAAGTGTAGTGGTATAAAATATTCATTGTGATATATTTAAAATGTTAGTCTTATTATCATGTAAAGGTGGGAAAAAATTGAAGAAAATTATTGGTTTATTAATGGTTTTCATGCTTGTCTTTAGTTGGTCTTCTACTGAAGCGACAGCAAGTACAAAAAAGGTAGGAGTGCTTTTCTCAGAATTGAATGAAGAATATGCAAAAACAGAGCGTCCTGCAGGTCAACAGGTGATTAATGGGCAAAAGAAAAATATTGATCGTAAAGATTCCTACAGTTCGATTTGGGACAAGTCGTTGAAGGTTTTTCATAGTTTACAAGATGACGGATATAATGTGACAAAAATCAACGAAAACAATTTAAACAATCAATCTACACTACAGCAATTTGACACAATCGTTTTTCCTTATAGTGTTTTAATGACACATAAACAACGCCAAGTCATTAAACAATATGTTCGAGATGGTGGCGGTGTAGTTTTCATTTATGCGGGAGCACGCAACCAAGCGGACACAAATTTATGGAAAACATCCCAATATGATTTAACGCCGATGATTTACAAAACAGAATCTTGGATTTGGCAGTGGGATAATTTATCAGAAATCTTTTCTTCTGGATTTGTGTCTGATAACCATGTGACGAATTTGAAAATTGGAAAAGGAAAATCTCATGTTATTACACAAAATGCAGAACGTGAACTAGGACGTCCTTTATCATTTGTAAATACACGTTCTAATGGGGAATGGTTAGAGTTAAGTTCACCTTATTCTAACTACGTCGTTCCATTGTTACAAATCGAGCAAGCGACACCACAAGATGGAAAAGGGCAATATGTTCAAAAAGGTAAACCGATTGCATTAGCAACAGAATATGGACATGGCCGTGTCGTCACGATTGGATTTAAGATGTATGACTTTCTCGATGTCAAAACTCCAGGAGTAGCATGGAGAGATGGAGCGGGAGGCGCTGCTTATTCAGGTACACAAGGTAGTGAAGATGCACGAGTCTTTTTAAATGAGACCGTGAATTGGACAGCTGCACCTGTAGCGAAACCACGCGTTTTAACGTACGATGTTAAATTAAGTACGACCGATTTAAAAGCGTATGCGAGTCCGCGCGGAGACTATGTTATTTACGGTACGTCGCATGTTCAAAATAGTGGAGATACACCAGTTCGAGGAACGTTATTAACTGAAGTGTACAATCCGAATGGTCAAGTGATTGCGAAGTACGAACGCTACTTACCAGGACGTACTCCTTACAATGTACAAGCAGGTCCGCAAATGGCAATTGAAAATAAACATAGTGAAAAGTTCCAGTTCAATATTCCGTTACGTTCAGCGAGTGGTCAATATGAAGTGCGTACAACATTTGTCGAAGGGCATAAAAGTTCACCTGGATACAAAATTCGTGCTGCGTCAACGATTATGACGAAAAATGGTACGGCACCAGCGAAGTTTACAACGAAACCGAACTTTAATGACGTGCGTAAAACAGATGATGCGTACGAGCCGATTCGCAACTTATCTAATTTGGGAATCATTCGTGGATTTAAGCCGACGATTTTCCGTCCGAATCAATCCGTTACGCGTAAACAAGCGGCTGAAATGATTTTAAAAGCAACGAACGAACCAGTCCGTAAAGGGCTAAGCATGTCTGCGAGCGATATGAGTACGAAACATCCGAACTACGATTTAATGGCAACTGCTGTACAACTTGGTATTTTAAATGTTGAGAATGGTAAAGTAGATCCGAATCGTCCAATTACTCGTGCAGAAATGGCCAATGCATTAGTGAAAGGATTTAAGTTTGAAGCGATTCCACAAACGACATTTAACGACGTGCCGAA